>JBLNAU010000671.1:0-2859 GCA_050259515.1 Syntrophothermus sp. | reverse complement strand
TTCTTTTCAAGGCCAGATCCATTGCTTCAAATCCCCGCCTCGAGCTTGTATCGATATTCCTGGCTTGCGAGGCAACAAATAGGCCGTTAAATACCTCCCGGTCAATAAACCGAACCCTTTCCTCTCCTAGCGGCTCAAGGATGAAACTGTGTTCTCCCTGAAACAAAATGGGAAGTCCAACATGGTATTTCCAGCTTAATTTGCGACCCGGCTCCACCGCTGTGACCGTGCAGTGCAAAGTCATCTCTTTTTCCCCCGACCGGACCTGGATATCCACTTTTTCACCCACTCTGGCTGTACCCTGGACATGATAAATAAAAGGATTCCATTCCGGGTATTTATTCAACCCGGTCAGGATATCCCATACCTTGCCCGTCCCGGCGTTAATCTCGATCTCGGTGCGAAGTTCCTTCATGCCAGCTCCTATCTTTTGATGTGTTTCAATACACTATAGGACTGGTCTCTCAAAAAAGTATCAAAGAGCTTTGGCGGAGTGATGAAAAAAACAGGGCGCACCAGGAGCGGCTAATGCGGCTCGAGCCTGATCTCCTTCCACGGCCAGTAGAAAAGCGGGGAAACGGGATACTGCTTCACCCAGGGCTTGATCAACATCAAATTTCGTCCGTAAGCCAGGGGAATCACCGGGACTTCCTCCATCAAAAGTTTATCCGCCTGACGGTATAGGAGCGTTTGACTGCCAGGGTCGGTTGTTTGCTGAGCATCCTCCAGCAAAGCTAAGAATTCTTCATTGCGCCAATGGGAATATGCCATGAATTCGCTCCAGCGAATGAAATGCCCTGGATCGGGATATTCGCAACCTGCACCGTGCAGACACAGTGGAACTCCCGGCTGGGGCTGTGTTTCCAGAGACCGATTCTGCCCAGGCTTCTCCCAGACAATCTCGATACCCAGTACTTTCCTCCACTGCTGACTGAGCAAATCTGTTAACCCGGCAAGCGTGCCACCGGGCAGAAGGCCTTTGATGACCGGGAAAACGCGTCCTGTTTGCTCCGAATAGCCAGCCTGAGCCAGGAATAACCGCGCTTGTTCCGGATCGAAGGGAATGTTGATTGCTGGGGAGTAAGCCGGCATTCCTTTGGGAAGAAACCCTCCCAGCGACGGAGCGACATCGCCTTGCATAAAGATATCTGCCAGGGTGTCTTTATCAATCGCGTAAGCCAGGGATCTTCGTACATGTACGTCATCAAAAGGAGGAAGATCGACATCCAGGCAAAGGTAGATCGTCGATAACTGAGGCAATGAGATAAACTCACTTGTATGCTTGTAGCGTGCTCTGTTTCTTTCGCCGATCGGAATGGTCCAGAAATCCAGCATATCGAGCTGGCTGGTTTCATATAGCCTGTACTGTGCGAGCATATCCGACAGCAGACAAAGATCGATCTTTTCCACATTTCCAGGGAAGCGACCCGTGTATCTGGGATTCCGCACCAGGGATATATTTCGTTGGTGAGACCACTCCTCCAGTAAAAATGGCCCGTTGGAAACTATATTTCCCGGTTGCGTCCAGAGCTCACCACAACGTTCGACAGCCTGGCGCGGGACAGGGAAAAAGTCCGGAAGCAGATGCAGAAAGAATCCATCTGGTCTCTCCAGATCCACTTCTAATGTTTTTTCGTCGATCGCTTGTACTCCAAGCAGGTCTGGATCAAATGATTTATCTCTATAAAGTCTTGCAGCGTTCCGGATGTTGAACATCATACCCGCAATGGGTGAATTATTCCCTGGATCTAAAACCCGTTTCCAGGCGTACACGTAATCTTCTGCGGTAACAGGGGAGCCATCACTCCAGGTTGCATCCTCGCGCAGATAGAATATGTATTGTCTTCCCGAGTTTCTGATATCCCAGGCATACGCCATATCCGGCACTACGTCCCCTTCCCCGGAGAGGGCGGTGAGCCCGCGGAAGAGCTGCCCGATGACAGTCCGTGACCATTCATTTTCGCTTCGGGCAGGATCGAGCGTTGCCGGTTCCCGCCACTGAATGCGTAACGGATGAGGAGCAGGGGGAAACAAAGGTGTGGAAGTCCGCCTCGTCTGTCGCCAGGATCTGAAAGCTTCATCATAAGCCTGGCGTGATTGCTTGAAGTCCAGCGTGACATGGCGGGCCTGGCCGATCTTGATCAGGGTAAGTGCCGTGCGCTCGTGATCTTTTCCCTGCTTCACTATCAGCAGTGCACGCTCGTAAAACTCAACTGCATCCTGAAAAGCAGATACATCCCGCGCCCGGTCTCCAGCTTTGATCAGAAAATGGATGGCCTTTTCGCTCCACGCCGGATCCATGGAATGACACTGCTCATAGTGATAGGCAACCTCATCCAACACCAACTCCATTTGAACGGTATACAGCCTTTCCAGGGCGTTCGCAGCCAGGGCATGGAGATGCTGGCGTCGATGACGGGGAATCATGCCATAGACCACTTCCTGAATTTTATGGTGGACAAACAGATAATCACGGCTGGTCGGCCCGCTGCCTTCCTCGATCCAGCGCTGGCGCAGGAGAACATCGATTGCCTCCAGTGTCCATTCCCGTCCCCTGCCCAAAGCCGCCTCCAGCATATCGAAATCAAATTCGCGACCCAGCACAGCCGCCAGGAACAGCACGTTTTGAACATCCGTTTTCAAGGCCTGGACCCGAAGCTGGATGGCATCCTGTATGCTTTCAGGCACCGGCAAACCCTGGTCGACAATGGTGTCTACATCCAAATTCCATTTTCCTTGATGGATTTGAATGATCTCCTTTGCAAAAAGTCCTTTAATAATTTCAACAAGGAAAAAGGGATTCCCCTCTGTGTCTCCATGGAGCCGGTGTGCCAGGTTAGTGATCTCCTCCCCACCTCC
>JBLNAU010000670.1:0-5099 GCA_050259515.1 Syntrophothermus sp. | reverse complement strand
TCTGCTCCCGGCTCCTTTCCACTGTATGTGGGGATGATTGTTCTTGCTCTGCTCCTTGGCGGAGGCTGGGTATGGCACCGCCAGTTACGCATACCAAAATAAAAAGTGGCTCCCGGAGTTCCCAACTCGGGAGCCACTTTGGGATGATCCTCCTCATTCTGCCAGCACAACCTTATTCTTCCCCTGATCCTTGCCTTTTTTCAAAGCTTTCTCGGCAGTATCGACCAGTGTGTTGACCTCGCTGCCGTGTTCCGGATAGGTAGCCACCCCGATGGTGATGGAGCTTGGGAACATCCAGCTCTGGGATGCCTCCCGGATGGAGGCGCGAAAGCGTTCGCCAACGATCCTGCCGCCTCCAATGGAAACATCCGGCAGGATTGCGATAAATTCGTCTCCAGATCGCCAGCGGGCAAGGAAGTCGCCGGGACGCAATTTTTCAGAAAGGACGGCACTCATCTTCCGGATCAGGTCATCACCGCAGGCATAGCTGATATTGTTATAGGCGCGGATGTTGTCACCGTCCATGAGCAGAAGGACAAAGGGCTGTCTGGCCGTAATTTCCCTTTCTATTTTCAACAAGGCGGCACGCATATTGGGCAGCCCCGAGATCGCATCCAGGTAGGAGGCCTGCTGAGCAAAGTCCAGCATTCGACCCATGAAGAAAAAGTGCCCGATTGCGCTGTTTGCGATCCGGCGCAGAACTTCCTCCGTATAAGACTCAGCTTGCGAGCCGGGATCGGTGGGCTGGGATCTAATCAGGTCTCTTGCACAATAGACGTATAGGCTTCGATTCCGTCTGGTGTTTAAATCGAACATGGTCTCCCCCAACTGGAACATCATATCATGCAGGGAATAGGAGCTGTCGTCTTCGTAATGGATCAAGGCCAGCTTGGCAGCGGGGGTGGAAATTCCAAGTTGTTCCCCTTCCCTGTTCAGTCGGGCAAAGATCCGCCTGGATTGTTCCTCATGTTCGGAGGTTGTTCCAGCAGTCAGGATGACCGTAAACTGGTCCCCGCCAAGGCGATACGTGGCAGCATTACTCTCTTCCCGCAGCACGATCTCCATCCAGCGGATGACCGAATCGCCATAGGACCGTCCCCGGGTTTCATTGAGTATCTCCATGTGGTTCAGGTCAGCATTCAGGATGGAAAAGGGCCGTTCCCTGGCCGGAGAGGAAAACTGGGCCAGCGCCTCCATAAAACTCAGGAAATTTTGGCATCCTGTCAATGGATCCAGGCGGTAGAATTCGACTGGTGTTGCAAACATGTTGAAACTCCTTTCCCTTGCTCGAAGAAACCATCTTATGTAGAAGTATAGTGATTTGGCGATCAGTTTCAATGGATTTTTTCAAATCTGTAAAGAATCTCGATTGCCTGCAAATCATCGGTCAATATTCGGGGCCGATAAATGACATCGCAACGCGGGACGTTTCGTATTTCCCCTTATGATACGTGCGGGGTACACCCCGCACGTTTCGTATTTCCCCTTATGATACGTGCGGGGTACAATTGAGCCTGAAGAGGAAATCATACATGAATAAATTCGTGGGTTATCGCTGTTCGCTGTGCGGGGAGGAATACTCTCCCAATGATGTCACCTATACCTGTCCAAAAGATGGTGGAAACCTGGATGTGGTACTGGACTACGATTCAATCAAAAGCAAGTACAAACCGGAGGATATCCTTTCCCGGCATGATCCGTCGCTCTGGCGCTATCTGCCACTGCTGCCGGTCAGCGAACCGGAAGGCGAGGCAACCCCGCTTCATGCCGCGGGTGGGACACCTGTCTATCATTTGAGGCGTACTGCTGAAAAGCTTGGGCTGCAAAACTTATGGCTCAAAGATGAGTCCCGCAACCCGACCGCATCGTTCAAGGATCGCGCCTCCGCCGTTGTCGTGGCACGCGCCCAGGAGATCGATGCCGAGGTGGTTGTCACTGCGTCGACAGGGAATGCCGGTGCCGCCCTGGCAGGGATGTCGGCTGCGGTGGGGCAGAAGGCGATCATCTTTGCCCCCAAATCGGCGCCTCAGGCAAAAGTGGCCCAGCTATTGGTCTTCGGCGCCAAGGTCATCCTGGTGGATGGCACCTATGACGACGCCTTTGATCTGACCATCAAAGCCTCCAACGAATTCGGATGGTACTGCCGCAACACGGGCTACAATCCCTTCACGGCGGAAGGCAAGAAGACGGCTGCGCTGGAGATCTGGGAGTGGTGGCAGGTGGCGCACCAGAAGTGGCACGATGAATTCGGCGAGGACCTGGACCACCCGCCGCTGACTGTCTTTGTCTCGGTGGGGGATGGGAACATCATTTCAGGCATCCATAAGGGATTCAAGGATGTTTACCAATTGGGCTGGATGCCGCGCATTCCACGCATCATCGGCGTGCAGGCCGAAGGCTCTGCGGCGATCTCGAACGCTTTTCATGGGAACACGGAGACCATTACACCCGTCTCAGCAACTACGATTGCCGATTCGATCTCCGTGGATCTGCCCCGGGACGGTGTGCGTGCCGTCCGAGCGGCGAAGGAAACGGGCGGGACGTACGTTAATGTATCAGACGACGAGATTCTCAAGGCGATCGCGGAGCTCGGCAAGGTGGGTGTGTTTGCCGAACCGGCCGGGGCGACCGCGTATGCCGGACTGGTCAGGGCTGTGGCCTCAGGCGTGGTGAGTAGCGAGGATCCGATCCTGGTACTAAATACAGGCAGCGGGTTGAAGGACGTCCGGGCGGCCATGCAGGCCGTCCAATCGGCACCGATTATTGAACCTACTTTGGAGGCGGTAAAGCGCTTGTTATGAACGGTGATGTAAAGTGGAGTCTGACATTCCGTTATATCGCGGCAACGGCTTTGTTTGCCGCGGTCATCGCCTTCCTGATTTACGCGCATACTGCGGTTCGCGTCCTGGCCATTGCCGCGTTTGTAGCCTATTTGATCAATCCCGCGGTGGCGTATCTTACCAGTCACAATCGTATCTCGCGTCCGGCAGCGGTGAACGTCGTCTTCTTTTCGGCACTGATCCTGCTGGTTGGCATCCCGGCCACGCTGGCGCCCATCTTTTACGACGAGGTCCAGGTAGTCATCAAGGATCTGCTTGGCCTTACTTCCCAGATCCAGCAAGTGCTCGAGAACCCGATCCGCCTTGGCGGCATCGTCTTTCGTCTGAATGAACTGGGCGCGAGCCTTTTCCAATTGCAGAATAATGTTTTATCGCCCCTACCCGGGAAAGCCCTGCAACTGCTTGAATCGACTTCCATTAATCTGCTTTGGTTCCTGGTGACGGTGGTAAGCACCTATTTCTTTTTATCGCAGTGGCCGAACATGCGCCAGACTCTGTTTTCCTTTGCCCCTGAGCCGTACCGCCCGGAATTGCACGAGCTGTATAAACGCATCCGCTGGGTATGGATGGCGTATTTGCGCGGGCAGATCGTTCTGATGCTGATTGTCGGCGTGGTATTCACGGTTGCCTGGATCATCATTGGAATTCCCGGCGCGCTTGTGCTGGGTGTCATCGCCGGCCTGTTTACGCTCGTACCGGACGTGGGTCCCTTCCTTGCGGCGGGGATCGCGGCTGCCGTTGCATTGCTGGAGGGCTCCACCTGGATCCCGCTCTCGAATTTTTGGGTGGCTGGGATTGTTGTCCTGACCTATCTGGTGCTCATCGGCCTGAAGAATTTCTTTCTGCGGCCTCTGGTGATGGGACGCAGCGTTCACATGAATGAGGCGCTGGTTTTCATCATCATCATGGTGGCGACCGTTCTTGAAGGGATCCTGGGCGCGCTGCTGATCGTGCCGCTCTATGCCTCGACCGTTGTCGTTGTGCAGTATATGCAGAAAAAGATACTGGGGCTGCCTCCGTTTATCGAAGGAAATACCCAGTTTGTCATGCCTGAGGAGAAGGCGGCTCCTCCCGTGTTGAAATGGGGCCGGCGCTCCACGGACAGGCTGGAAGATGCCCCGGCTGAGGTGGTCGCCGCCCTCAAAGCAGGGCAGTCCCAGCCTCAACGGAACCGCCGGTCAACGGATCGAAACGAAAGTGTATCTGCCCCAACCGACGGCCCATCCGATCCAGCAGCAATTTCTTCGCAGGGTGAGCCTGCTTCCATTGTGGACGATGAAGCCTCCTCCATTCAAATGCCCGCCCAAGAGAAAGAATGAAAATGAAGATTACCTACTCCATTGTTGCACCGATCTTTAATGAAAATGAAAACCTGCCTGAGCTTTATCGCCGCGTGAAAAATGTGATGGATTCCACGGGTGAAACGTGGGAGCTTGTGCTGGTGGATGACGGATCCACGGATGGTTCCACCGAGGTCATTCATGCCCTGGCAAAAGAGGATCCTCATGTCCGCCCGGTGATCTTTGCGCGGAATTTTGGACACCAGATCGCCATTACGGCGGGTTGGGATTATGCGCGAGGGGACGCAGTGGTTATCATTGATGCAGACTTGCAGGATCCGCCTGAAGTGATCCTTGAAATGGCGAAAAAGTGGCAGGATGGATACGAGGTCGTCTATGCGGTGCGCGCCGAGCGGGAGGGAGAATCCTGGTTCAAGCTGTGGACAGCGTCCCTGTTTTACCGCATTATTTACCGCATTACGGATGTGAAGATCCCGGTCGATACGGGTGACTTCCGCCTGATGGATCGCAAGGTTGTAAATGTACTGAAGCAAATGCGGGAGCGTCATCGTTTTCCACGCGGCATGTCTGCCTGGGTGGGGTTCAGGCAAATTGGTGTGGAATACAAGCGGGCTGCCCGGCTGGCTGGCGAGACAAAGTATCCCTTTAAAAAAATGGTGCGCCTGGCGCTCAACGCCATTACAGGCTTTTCGTATTTCCCCTTGCAGGTCGCAACCTATTTTGGCTTTGTTATCGCTGCCATTGCTGCCATCGCCATTCCGGTTGTGATCTACATGCGCGTCACCGGATCCCAGGCTTTTTTTGGCCAGGCAACCACCCTGATTGCCGTTCTCTTCCTGGGCGGCGTGCAATTGATCTGTGTGGGGATCCTGGGTGAATATATTGGCCGGCTGTACGATGAGGCCAAGGGCAGGCCTTTGTATGTGGTGCGTGAAGCCCCTGAGCAGGAAGAGCCGGT
>JBLNAU010000669.1:0-4640 GCA_050259515.1 Syntrophothermus sp. | reverse complement strand
GCAGCCAGAGGCGGTTGACCAGGTTCGCCACATCCTCCGCATCCTTGTTCTCGGAGAAAGCTGTAAAGCCTGAGACATCGGCAAATAAAACGGTCACCAGCTTGCGGCGCGCTCGATTGGCAGCGTCCTGCTGGGTGGCCTGTCGCTCATATTCAGCCAGTTGGTCACGTAAAACTGCAAAGGTGGTTTCCAGGACAGAGTCCCCCAACACCAGGCGCAGACTCTCCTGGGCGCCAATGGCTTTCTTAAGGTCGGCGATCTGCTCGTGTAAGGACTTGGCACTCATAAAACAGGCAGATTATAAATTGAATTCAAATTGTTCAAGAATTTTGTAATCAATGAAGAATGAAAATGGGCTCTTTCCATGGCATGCTCTTACCCGTTGAAATATGGCGACTGTCACGGCAGAATCGTGACAGTCGCATTTTTTGTTAATGGCTATAATCATCACATAAGAATTACCATTCTCTGATCTCTACTCTCTAATTCTCTACAAATGGAGTCTCCATGTCCAAACTCGATTGGCTTAATCAGGAAATTGAAGGATTGAAGGAACAGGGCTTGTACAACCGCATCCGCACGATCGGCTCGGCGCAGGGCGCCTGGCTGGTGGTGGATGGCAAGAACGTGCTCAACTTCTGCTCGAACAATTATCTCGGCCTGGCAAATCATCCCAAGATCGTCGAGGCCGCCAGAAAAGCAACAGAGAAGTACGGTGTAGGTCCTGCGGCGGTCCGCTCGATTGCCGGCACGACGGATCTACATGTTCAGCTCGAACAGCGGCTGGCACAGTTCAAAGGCGCGGAAGATGTGATCACCTTCCAATCGGGCTTTACAGCCAACTTGGGGACGCTCTCGGCGCTGGTCGGCAAGGAGGATGTCATCTTTTCGGACCGGTTGAACCACGCCTCCATCATAGACGGCTGCCGGCTCTCGGGCGCGAAGATCGTGGCCTACGAGCATAACGACCCGGGCGCGCTGGAGGATGCGATCAAAGACAACCTGTCCAGCTACCGGAGGGCCCTGGTCGTCACGGACGGCGTCTTCAGCATGGACGGCGATATCGCTCCCCTGCCCGACCTGTATGAAGTGGCAAAGAAATACGACATCCTGTTCATGGTGGATGACGCGCATGGCGAAGGCGTGCTCGGCAAGGGCGGCCGCGGCATCGTGGACCACTTCGGCCTGCACGGCAAAGTGGACATTGAGGTGGGCACCATGTCCAAGGCATTCGGCGTGGTCGGCGGGATGGTCGCAGGCGACAAGACCATCGTCGAGTGGCTGCGCCAGCGCGGGCGGCCCTTCCTGTTCTCCTCGGCCGTCACCGCCCCGGACGCAGCAGCCTGTCTCGCAGCCGTAGACCTGCTTGAAGAATCCACGGAGCTGGTGGATAAGCTGTGGGCCAACGCAAAATATTTCAAAGCAGAAATGAAGAAGCTCGGTTTCGATACCGGCGTCAGCGAAACCCCGATCACACCCGTCATGCTGGGAGAGGCGCCGCTGGCCCAGCAGTTCAGCCGCGAACTGTTTGAGGAGGGTGTCTTCGCCATGTCGATCGGCTTCCCGACCGTTCCAAAGGGCAAGGCCAGAATCCGGGTCATGATCTCTGCCGCGCATGATAACGACGATCTGGGCAAAGGTCTGGATGCGTTCTCAAAAGTCGGGAAAAAATTAGGCGTGATCTAATCGAACGGCCGCTCACAACTTAAACTCAAAACTCCGAGTTGTCATCAACCCGGAGTTTTCTTTTAAGCCTGTTTACTTCCTTATCCCTTTACTTGTCTACTTCCCTACCTGTCTACTTTTCCACCTACCTCGCATACGCATCCAAAAACTCATCCCAGCCGGTTTGAGCGGCGAAATCGAGAGTGGCCCGATAATATCTGTAATTGGAATCTTTTTCTGTGGCCCTGGCAATATGATAAATGGTGATCCCGTGCACATCGGCATAGGAATTGACATGCCGCTCGTAGAGGACCACTCCTTTCACCGCGCTCATCACCGCCTGGCTCCTGGATTTGATCGTAGAGTCACTCACGCTGTTGTTGATCTCATAGGCCATGTCGTACAGGTCCTTGTCCATGGGCGCCTGCCAGAAGTTCCGTGTGGCGGTAAAGGCCTGGTCATACTTCTTACGGTTGGCTGCCAGCCCATTTTTCAGGGCAACGGACCATTGATCGACAGCCGTGATCAACGTATCGAGACGGGAATCCACGGCCACGGCAGACCAGGTTTTGTCGGCACTGGCGCTTTTGGTGGAAGCGATTGCCATCTCGTCAGCCGTCATGCCGGGATTTGCAGCCAGCCCGGCCAGGATCAAATCATACTGAAGCCCTTCATTGCCCACCCATTCCTGGGAGCTCGTTACGGCCGTCGCATGCCCGTGCCAAAGATCGAAGATCTCAACAGAGGCCATATTGCAGCCGTCATAGCCGGCCACATCGATGAAGCCCAGCGAGGGCAGCGCAGCTTTCATCTCCTCATAATCCAGGCTATCGGCGCTGGTGTCATCCCACATGACATAACCGGGATGCCAGTTCCAGCCATGGCCCCAGAAATACAGCGCGTAATGATCGGCAGGGTAGTTGGCTTTCGTCCAGGTAACGAAATCGATCAGTGTTTGTGGATCGCCCATATCGCGCTCCCCCCAGTCGGCGACTGCGTTCTCCGCCGCGGCGGTCATCCCTTTTGTCACATGGAAGAGCTTGGTCGTCTGCCAGTCGCCGTAGCTGGTGTCGTAGCCGGGACCGCGGTCGGCCAGGGCAACGACCTGCACGCTGGCGCTCGAGCCGGTCGGTGCGAGTTCGGTTTCGAGATCCTTCACGATGTAGTCTTCCAGGTTGTTGTCCCCCGACATATACACCATCACCGTCCATTTGGCTTTGGCAGTGGGCGCCGCAGCGGTCGCACTTCCCGTCATGCAAGCGGCGAGGCCTGACACAATCAGGATCGTGAGCACGAAGTTTATCTTGCGCATCTTCTCTCCTTGGTTGGAATGAGTTGGCCGCAACATGATCTGCGATGTATAACCATCCTGTTCTCTTACACAAGCTGCAAAAGTGTAGCATGGATGAGGCTTTCATTCAATCAAATAATATTGCGAAAACAAAACAAACCGCCTGGCAAAATAAACAGGCTGGATCAAAAAAATTTCGATTCACAGAGCGCTGGAGCCATCCGGGGATTCTTCCATTCTCAACATTCCCAGAAACAAGTATGATAAAGGAATGCCTACGCTGGAAATCGAACAGAAAGACTTGATGAAAAACCGCGCCTCCCTGACGCGCTTTGCCTGGCTATCGATCGCTGCGGCCGCAGCGACCATTGCTCTTAAAACGGTCGCCTACTTTATCACCGGTTCGGTCGGTCTTTTATCGGACGCGATCGAGTCGCTGGTCAACCTGGCCGGAGCGATCATGGCACTGATCATGCTGACGATCGCGGCGCGCCCGGCAGACGAAAGCCATGTGTATGGGCACAGCAAGGCCGAGTATTTTGCAAGCCTTGCGGAGGGCATTCTGATCCTGGCTGCCGCGCTATGGATCATCGCCACGGCCGTGAACCGCCTGCTCCATCCTCAGGAGATGCAGGCACTGGGCATCGGCCTGGTCGTTTCGGCAGCCGCTTCCCTGATCAACTTTATGGTTGCACGCATCCTGATGGATCAGGGAAAAAAGCGGGACTCCATCAGCCTGGAGGCCGATGCCCATCATCTGATGACCGATGTATGGACCTCAGCCGGTGTGATCGGCGGCGTGGCGATCGCAGGGCTTACCGGCTGGACGGTGCTCGATCCACTCCTGGCCATTGCCGTGGCGCTTAATATTCTTTGGACAAGTTTTCAACTGATCCGCCGCTCGGTGCAGGGATTGATGGATGCCGCGCTCCCGGAAAACGAGCGACAGTTGATCGAGGATGTGATGAAAAAGTACCGGGAGAAGAGCGTGCATTTCCATGCCCTGCGAACGCGCCAGGCTGCAGCACGGCGTTTTATCTCCGTGCATATCCTCGTCCCGGGGGAATGGACGGTTCACGATGCCCATCATATCGCGGAGGACTTTGAAGCCGATATCCGCTCGTCCCTGGGCGGCGTGGTGACCGTATTTACTCATCTGGAGCCGATCGAGGATGAGATTTCCATGGATGACATGTTCCTCGATCGGTAAGACGGACACGGCAGGAAGGATGTGACCATGAGCCAGGCCGATGCACAAACTACGAAGGGGAAGCTGATCGAGCAGGTCCGCCACCATGATCACCACGATCCGCACCGCCGCGGCTCGCGTCTCTCCGATATCATCCTCGGCGGACAGGATGGGCTGGTCAACGTGCTCGGCGTCATCCTGGGTGTGGCCGCGGCCACCCGGGATACCCGCATCATCATTGCAGCCGGGCTGGCCGCGACGTTTGCAGAATCCATTTCCATGGGCGCGGTGGCCTACACCTCCACCCTGGCAAACGACGATCTCTATCTCAGCGAGCGGGAGCGCGAATATCGCCACATCCGCCTTGCACCGGAGGTGGAGATCGAAGAGATACGCGATATCTATCGCAGCAAGGGGTTTGAAGGGGAAACACTCGAAAAGATCGTGGACGTCATCACCTCCAACCACGACGTGGGGGTCAATGTGATGATGTCG
>JBLNAU010000668.1:0-7253 GCA_050259515.1 Syntrophothermus sp. | reverse complement strand
TTTTGCCACCGGTCAAAACAGGCACGCCCATCAGGTGTTCATAACTTTTGACCTGGGTTCCGGCAATGGTAATTGCTTCCGCACCGGAGGAGGCACTATTGACGATGCGTCCCTGCCGGGTGCTGATGATGGATCCCAGGATGCCCCGATCCTTCTGAAGCGGATCGCCTTGGATCTCCTCCACATCCTCGCCTGTAACAGCGACCGCAGACCAGAGATCGCCCTTTTCATCCGGGAGATAGACAGCGCAGGTCTCAGCTAGCAGAAGGTCCCGGGCATAGGTGGTAATACGGCCCAGCACCTGACTCAAATCCAGGGTGGCAGAGATCTCCCTGCCCACCTCGGCCAGTGCTGCCGTCTCACGTGCGCGACTCTGTGCTTCGGCAAACAGGCGGGCATTTTCCACGGAAATTGCAGCCTGGCTGGCAATGGCAGTCAATATCTCGCGATCGTGCTCATCATAGGTGTTTGGCTGGTCAATACTTTGTACGGAGATAACACCCAGGATCCGGTCGCCGATCAGCATGGGAACACCCATCCAGCATTTGGCCGGGACGCTGTCCTCGCCCAGAGGGACCAGATCTATCCCCAGCATTGACCGGTATCCATCGACATTTTCAGGAGCAAAAACCGGTTTTTTATTCAGGATAATATAGTCGGTGAAGCTGGATCCTGTAACTTTGCTTGCAGGAAGTTGAACGGACAGACCGTTCTGATAGGATACGGGAAACAGCTTTACTGAATTTTTTTCGTCGTACAAGGCGACAAAAAAGTACCGGGTATCGATGAGACGGGATGTATATTTATAGACCGCCTCGGCAATTTGTTTCGGATCCAGTTTGGTCGCAAGTTCCTTCCCCAGCTCATTGAGGATAACCAGCTCCTCGGCCCGTGATTGGGTTTCCTGGAAGAGTTGTGCATTTTCAAGAGCCAGTGAAAGCTGGTCGGCTACCTGCTTGACCAGCAGCTGCTCGTCCTGGCTCCATTTCCGTTCCTCCGCTTCATCCATGACCTGCAGCGTGGCCCAGCTATTTTGCCCGGTTTGAAACGCCAGGGACATGACAGACGACCCGGGAGATGCGACACTCCTGACGAGTTGACCGGTCTCCCTTGGTTTTGTGACCGGCGCATTTGTTGGAGACGGTTTTGTCTCAGAGGCAGCGCGTTTATTCTTCCCGGGTTTCGGGTCGGCTGGCGCGTGCTCGGGAGCAATATCATTAAATAGGTTACTGAGCCGTTTGTCTATGGGTTTCTTCTTTGGCATATTCCATTAACTCCTGGGCCAGCAAACGATATTGTTGCGAACCCCGGCTGGAGGGCTTGTACTGGGTAATTGGGACTCCCGCGATGGGACTTTCCCGGAGCTTGGTATCGATTTCAATCACTGTGGTGAATACACCCTGGCCAAACGTGGTCTGCAGCTGTTCAAAAATATTTCGATGAGTTCTATTCCGGCGGTCAAGGAGGGTGATGAGGATGCGATAGGCAAGATTAGGGTTGCTTTCCTGGCGGACCCTGCGAATCGATCCCATCATGTTGCGCAGGGCATATGCCGAAAAGTATTCAGCCTGGGTTGGAATGATCAACAGGTCGGCGGCAGAGAGTGCATTCAGAGTGATCGCCCCGAGGGCCGGAGGGCAGTCGAGGAGAATATAATCATAAGGAAGCGACGCACTCTCCAGTGAGTTGCGCAGGGAGGCAAGGTAATTGCTGCGCATGGGTAGGAATTGTTCCACGCTCTCGATCCGGGCGCTGGATGGGACCAGGTCCAAATTGGGCACATCTGTTTTCTGGATGGCGGTTCGTACCGGCACATTTTCGATCAGAACATTTGCAGACGTGACTTCAACCGCATTGGTCTCAAATCCCAATGCGAGGCTCAAATTTGCCTGGGGATCCAGGTCGACCACCAGCACGCGGTGATTTAACTCGGCAAGTGCTGCGCCCAGGGACAGGGTGGATGTGGTTTTTGCGACCCCGCCTTTTTCATTTGATATAGCAACTGTAAATGCCATTTTTCCTCCACTTGATTCCATTATTGAGTACCTTGAATTTTTTGTGGGACAATTTCCACGCGCGTTGCGCCCAGGACAGTGCGCAGCTCCTCGATCGCGATCTGGATCATGGCCTGTGGGTCATTTACGCTGCGGATCTTTCCGGTGATTTCAGATACGGTTCTCTCCCGCTCGGCGCGGCGTGTCGTTTCATCGAAGAGGCGGGCATTTTCAGCGGATATGGCAACGCGCTCCGCAACTGCCTTGATCAAATCGATGCGGTCCTGGTCCATCTCGGCCGAGGAGGGGGACTGTACCAGGAGGGATCCAATGGTTTCGCCGCGCAGCTCGATCGGGACCACGATCTGAGTGGTTTCGACAGGACCCGCCTGCAATCTCGCTTGATCAACATCTGAAAGATCGAGATGCTGATCGAGTGGAGTGGCACCTGTAAGGGTATACCGGTATCCCAAAAGCTGCTGCTCCGCAGGGAGTTTTTTCCAGGCGTCGCGGATGGCCTGCCGGCTGATGGCTTCAGAATCTGCAAGAGCACGGCGGGTTTCTTCAAAAAGTCGGGCATTCTCGATGGCCAGACTTACCTGGCTGGCAAGCAGGCTGAGCATCTGAACGTCCTCTTCGATAAACGCGCCTCTTTGGGTGCTTTGTACATCCAGGGCTCCAGTGATCTGATCGCCGGTTTTGAGGGGAAGCGCCATTTCAGAATGGGTGTCAGGCAGCTCCGGGTTGTCGAAGAATACTGCATCCTCTCCGACGTCCATGGCGATACGTGGAGTGCCTGTGGCCGTCACCTTTCCCACAATTCCCTGCTCGCCCACGCGCAGCCGGTGATGGCGGGCAAGCATTTTCCTGCCACCCTCGCTGTTTGTAGCGGTCAGCACGGCGTATTCGTTGACTTCATCCAGCAGGAATACACCCACGTGATAAAAATCAAATGTTTCGCTGATCACGGTGGCAATGCGTGGCAGTAACTCCTGCAGATCGTGAATCGAGTTGATCGCCTGCCCGACCTGGCTTAACGCTTCAAACTGTTTTGCCCGGCGCTGGATCCTTTCGTTCGCTGCTTCCAATTCGAGGGTTCGATCGGCAAGCTCCTCGGTCCGCTCGGTGACAGTTGCCTCGAGGGAGGCACTCATGTTCTTAAGTACCCGATTGCTCTCGGCGAGCTGCTTCTCGCCCGTGCGGGCGCGGTGAAGAGCCGCATCCAGGCTGTCGGAGGCGAGTCGAAAAACCAGTCCGATCAAGGTCAGGCCGATGGCGTAGGTGATGATCACGATGCCTGTTGGGAGCGGAGGCAGCAACTCTGGAAGCGAACCCATCGAGCCGGCGTAGGTGACCAGCCCAAGCAGTACGCTGCTGACAAGAGCTGTAAGAACAGCGCTCGTCCCACCCAGAAGAAGACCGGCAATGACAATGACCAGCGGATAATATGTGATGATGACCAGTGGTTTCCCGCCACTGAATATGCCGAAGAGCACAGCAATAACCAGAAGGAAGATAATCAATACATTGCTGACCCCGCGTACATGGCCCAGCCGCATTCCAATAAACATTCCTATTAGAGGAACAATAAACGCCACGGGAATCAGGAAGAACGGACCCTGACTGGATGTGAACAGCAGGTTGATCGCCGGCACCACGGTCACAAACAGCTGCGTGAATAGGATCGTATTAAGCAGCCGCGCGATACGGGTCTTTTCTTCATCTCCTTCAAATATCGGGGGCGCAAAGAATCGTTTTAGCATTTTTGTTTTACTTCCCATCATTCCCGAGCTGGATGACGACTTCCGATCCGGGCAGTGCCCGTCCCAGCTCTTCCACGGCAGTTTGCAGCACGTTTCTCATGTGGATGGAGGCACCGATCCTGGCCGTGACTTCGCCGATCTTTTGCTCCTTGGCCGTCTGCCGCTGCGATTCGTTAAGCAGTCTCGCATTTTCCATGGCGATCGCAGCGCGCTCAAGGATGGCATTGATAATGTCCAGCTCATCCTGGTCCAGCTTGTGATAATCACTGGTACGCACGTCCAGCGATCCAATCTCTACGCCGCGTAATTTGATCGGCAGGGATACCAACCCGCCACGGTTATTGCCCGGCGCTGGATCCATGCTCAGTGAATCGGCTTTGTCATCCTTTATTTTCTCCACATGGATAAGCTCGGTCTTCGCCCCGGTATGGCGGATACCGGCGATCTTCTGGCTCCTGCTGAACTGTTGCCATCCCGAAGAGATAAATTGTCTGCTTGCTGCATTCGACTCGGCCAGGGCCCGCTGAGTCTCTTCATACTGGCGCGCATTCTGGATCGCAATACTCACCTGGTCCGCGAGGGCGGTGAGTATGTTAATATCCTCCTGGTCGAATGCATTCGGTTCAACGCTTTGAACATCCAGAGCCCCGATCACTTCATTCCCAGTCATCAGGGGGAGCGCGATCTCCGAACGCGTTTCAGGGAGATCGGGATTGTTAAAGAAAACAGCATCATGGCCTGTATCCAGCGCAACCCGGGCCTTTCCCGAGCCGGTTACATAGCCGACGATACCGGTTTCCCCGACCCGCAGCCGGTGGTTGCGGGCAAGCATTCGTTTTCCACCTTCGCTATTGGCAGCACTTAATACTGCATATTCCTTGCGAGGATCCACGAGAAAAATACCCGTATGATAAAAGCCGAATTTTGCGCTGATCGCCGCCGTGATCTGCGAAAGCAGGCTATCCAGATCGCGGGTGGAGCTGATTGTGGCCGCCACCTGGGAAATATATTCGAACTGCTTGGCGCGCCGTTCATTCCTTTCGTTGGCTTTTCTTAACTCCTCGGTACGCTCCTCCACCCGCGACTCAAGTTCCTGGAGGAGCTGACGCGTACGTGCTGTCATGGTGTTAAAAGCCTGCGAAAGTGTTCCGATCTCATCGCTTGATTCGACGGCTGCCTGTGCATTCAAATCGCCTCCCACAATCTCATTGGAGACGTTCGTCAGGCGTACGATCGGTGCTGAGATGAGATTTCCAATGGTAATACTAACAACTACTGCCAGCGCCAGGAGACCCGCCAGGATCAGGATTGAAATCTGAAAGCCTGTCCGAATTTGGCCCTGGGTTTCCGTACGGGCATTGATAATCGCTCCCTGCAGCTCCGAAACCGGCACCACCAGCGCGAGGCTGTACCCGACGGCGGGAATGGGGGCGTACGAAACATAGGTTTTCCTGCCGTTATCATCGACGACAAGCAACCCTTTACCGCCTGCCACCATGCGCCGGACCACCATCTGGAGCTGGTCGGAGCCGACATTCAGCAGGGTTTGTTTATAGAATTCCTCAGACTTCATGCTGTTCGGAGCCAATCCGAAGAGTTGATATCCTGCAGATGGCATGGAGATGATACGTCCCGCATCATCAAGCATGAAGGCGAAGCCGGTTTGGCCGATTTTTAATCTTTCGACCTGCTGGGTAATTTCCGTAAGCTGCATGTCAGCAGCCACCACGCCGCTGAACTGGTCGCCTGCATAAATCGGCGCTGCAATGGTCATGACCAGCCCACCGCCGGTTGCGTCTATATACGGGATGGTCCACCTGGTTTGCCGCTTCGGGTTGAACAGCGGTGAGGTAATCTCATAATAGGGCCGTTTGGTGGCGTTGAAATCGGGTTCCACAACTTTGGCGAGATCGATGTTGGGATAATAACGTGTCACTCCTTTACTATCGATTGCATACACTGCAAGCAAAGAAGGATGAGTTTCCAGAATCCCGGGGGCATAAAAATCCAAATAGGCAGAGGTATTTACATCAGCAAGCAGATTGGGATCCAACTGGGTATTTGTCGGGATGAATACAGAAGACACATCTTCAGATGAATTGCCATATTGACCCTTTGCCAGCTGGAAAAGTTTTGTCTTTGCATCCCAATAACTACCCTGGCCCAGAGTATTCTTTTGCTTCTGAAGCGAGGTCCAGGTGCTCGCCAGGCTTTCTACTTCATCCCGCACATCACGAAAGGAATTATTTGCCAGTACGGCCTGCTCATTGACTGTATTCCCTAATTCTTCCTCTGCGCGCTGGCTGACACTGTTTTCCAGCCTGCTGGACAGAATGTTCGTGATCTGGGTGGTTTGCCTGGCAATAAAGAATGTAAAGATACCCAGGGCCAACCCACCTGTAATCAGAATGCCCAGGGTGATCTTGTTCCGGATGTTTAGATTCAGAAACCTCTGTTGTAATCGCTTTAGGTTCATAATCCCAATCACTCCCTGCCTTGGAAGCGGATTGTTACTTCAGAGACGCCCAGGACTCGCTCCAATTCCTTAGCAGTGGTATGCAGGATGTTTTCAATGTTCATAGCAGAGCTTATTCTTGCAGTTGCCTCGGATATCGATTGTTCCTTGACCGCCCGCCGGCGTGCGTCCTGGAAGAGACGGGCGTTTTCCATCGCGAATGCTGCGCGCTCAGCCACCGCCTCCACAAGGCTGACTTCGTCTTCAAGCCATTGGTGGGAGGTCTGATTGGACTCCACATAGATGACACCGATCACTTCACCGCGGACTTTCACCGGAACGGCTACCGTGGCGTGATTTGATCCGTTTGCCGGACCAGATATGATCTCGCCGTTCTGTACCGCTGCAAGGACCTCCGGCGCTTTCAAGCCCTTCTCCAGCATTTCGATACGGCCTGCATTGTAGCGAAAACCCGGCTGTTCAACCTTCGAGATCGTGCGGCCCCATTCGATGCGGGTAAATTCCTCATACACCTCCTGCACCTGCATCAGGGCAGCACGGGTTTCGGTCAGAAGACGAGCGTTTTCGATTGCGATCGCCACCTGGTTGGCCAGGGATGTTAATATCTGAAGATCGTCATTGGAAAAAGCTGCAGCCGCCGTGCTCTGGACATCCAGGATGCCGATTGTTTCCCCGCGTGCTTTCATGGGAAGTGCAGCTTCCGAGCGTGTTTCAGGCAGGTCAGGATTGTTGAAGAAAATAGCGTCCCGGCCGACATCCAGGGCAATGCGAGGATTACCTGTCTGAGCCGCGTAGCCGACCACACCGGTTCCTAGCCGCAGACGATGGCTGCGTGAAAGCATGCGTTGTCCGCCTTCGCTATTTGCCGCCTGCAGGTTGGCATACTCGCGGGCGCTGTCGATCAAGAAAATACCTACATGGTAAAAGCCAAAGTATTCACTGATCAGCCTGGTCGCTTCCGGGAATAACTCACTTAAATCCTCCAGCTGGGCGATCGTCTCGGAAAGCTGGGTGATCGCT
>JBLNAU010000667.1:0-3029 GCA_050259515.1 Syntrophothermus sp. | reverse complement strand
GGCACCATGACCTCCTCCGAGCGCTTCTGGATGGCATCCATGCGCTACGGAGATGAGCTGGTTTCACAGGGAAATTGTGAAGACGCACTGGCGCAGTATGACAACGCAAAAGCGATTGCCGAACTGGATCAAGCGGCTGCAAAAAATTACGTGGATGCCTTTAACACCTGTTATCCCGCCACGCCCACCGTCGATTTGACATTGACGGCGACAGTAGGAACACCAGCCGTCACAGATACGCCCTCCTCGTACCCGTAGGAATCCACTCCATGGTGCTCTGGAGTCCATCCTACGAAAAATCAGTGACTGAAGCTTAAGCTCTTTTCTACCATGCTCACTGCTCCACCATCCTGGGCACTGGCGCTCACCTACTGGCTGCATCTCTTCGCCACCGTCACCTGGGTTGGCAGCCTTGCGGCGGTTGCCCTCCTGATTCTGCCGGCCATGCAGCGTGCCCTGGACACAGAAAGTCAGCTCATATTTATTGAAGCCATGCAGAGGCGCCTGGAGCCGATCGCATGGTTCAGTATGAGCGTGCTGCTGGCGACCGGCCTGTTCCAGATGAGCGTGAATCCGCACTATGATGGTTTTCTATCCACGAGCACGCAGTGGTCCCTGGCAATCCTGATCAAACACGGCCTTGGATTGGTCATGGTGGTTGTCAGCGCCGTCCAGACCTGGGAGGTCATTCCAGCCATCCGCCGCTCGATCCTGCGTTCGAAGAAGAATCCGAACCCGGCTGAGATCGATTCATTACGGCGTCGTGAAGTCCTGCTGCTACGGTTGAATTTTGGACTTTCCCTTCTGATCCTTCTCGCGACTGCTTTTGCACGCGCGGCGTAATTCGCCGTTCCCAAAGGTGGAACAGCAAGCGGCCCGTACTCAGTTTGAGTACGGGCTGCTTGCTGTAGTTTGGCCATTTAGGGAACCGCTACATAGAAAACATAGTCCTCAACAGCCACAGACCCACCTGGATAGCGGACTCCCACCACCACATGGACAGGTGCAACGCCGTCCACCATCTTTGCGGTCGAAGTCTTTGCCTCGAACGTCACCTTCAGCACAGCAGAAGTGCCACGCCCGGCATGATCGCCCCCTTGAACGGCGACCACACCTTTGCCCGGATATGCAAAGGAGGGCATGGCCTGGACTTGAAGATATTCCTGGGTGCTGTTTACCTGCACGATCACTGTATCAACATCGCCAATATTCAATGTTCCGGGGAGGCCATGCACGAGGTTAATGGATGGGGTGGAAAGAGGGCTGGCAGCGGTCGACAATGCGGCCGTTGTGAGGGCCAGAGCAAGGACAAAACAAAGCCGTTTCATTTGTTCCTCCCGAATTATGCTTCATAGTGTACAGCAAACCCGGCCATCTGCAGATATCAGTTTTGCAAGAAGAATCCCGCCGTCATTGGAAGAGGCTGCGGGATTCTGATAAAGAAATCAAAGCGGAAGGATCAGATCTTCACCGGTAATTTCACCTTGTACGTTTCAGGAACACCGGTCAGATCATAAGCCATCGCGCCGGTAATCCTTACCGGGAGGATATCCCCGACCCCGGCATCTCCTTCGATAAATACCATGCCATCGATCTCAGGCGCGTCACGGTAGGAGCGACCAATGGCGATCCCCTTGTCACGGCCCTCCACCAGCACATCCAGTGTTTTACCCACATAGGATTGGTTCACTTGCAGCGAAATCCCCTGCTGGATCTCCATCAATCTTTCGAATCGTTTCTGCTTGACTTCGGCGGGGATTGGATCGCCGAGCGGCTCACTGGTCGTCCCCGGCTCAAAGGAGAATTGGAAGGTTCCCACGCGGTCGAAACGAATCTCTTGTACGAAATCCACCAGCGCCTGGTATTCCTCTTCGGTCTCGCCTGGATAGCCCACGATGAACGTCGTACGAATGGACAGGTTGGGAATCGCAGCCCGCATCTTGCCGAGCGTACGATGGACCCAGTCAATGTTGGAGGGACGCCTCATTCGATAGAGGGTTTTGGGATGCGCATGCTGGAGCGGCATATCGAGATAGGGCAATACCTGTTTGCGGGTGGCCATGACCTCAATGAGGCGGTCGGTCACATAACCGGGATAGGCATACATGACGCGGATCCAGTCCATGTCCGGGACAGAGTCGGTGAGCTGCTCGAGCAGTACTGCGAGCCCATCCTTCATCCCCAGGTCGTGACCATAGTCGGTCGTATCCTGGGCGATCAGGACCAATTCGCGCACCCCTGCATGACGAAGCTGGCGTGCCTCCTCCACGATCAAATCTATTGGGCGCGAGACCGCCGTTCCCTTGATGAGTGGAATGGCACAGAAGGCACAGGGGCGGCGGCATCCGTCTGCAATCTTCAAATAGGCGCTGGCCCCGGCCACGGAAACACGCAGGGCCGCATGCTCGTCGGTACCAACTGTTTTCGCCTCATCGGGCAGGTGATACAGCGGCTCAGGATGCGGTCCCTTGCGCAGGTCACGTACGAGCTGAACAATATCCATCCAGCGGCGTGTACCCAGCACCCCGTCAATGCCTGGAACTTTTTGAGCGACTTCCGAGCCGTACCTCTGGGTGAGACAGCCCGCTGCGATCAGGATCTGGTTGTTCTTTTTGCCCTCTGCCAGCTCACGCAGAACATTGATCGATTCCTCCTTCGCGGGTCCAATAAAGCCGCAGGTATTTACGATCAGGATGTTGGCCCGTGCCGGATCATCCACGGCACGGTAGCCATCCCGCATAAGAAGCTGGGCCATGGAATCGGAGTCAACCGTATTCTTTGCACAACCGAGCGAAACAAGGTGAAAGGTATTTTTTGACACGAGTAAATTTTCCTGACTGGGGAGTCAAACGGCTTGCAGTTGGACTCAAAAATTATTATGGCACCGCCGTAGTTGATGGAGCGGGGGTAGCTGTAAATCGCGAGGTTGCACTTGGCACCGGCGTCCGGGTCGGGGTCGGCGCGATCGTGGCGGTGTCGGTTGGCAGACCGGTCGGGGTAATGATCTCATCAGCGCGGTAGATATTATT
>JBLNAU010000666.1:0-9465 GCA_050259515.1 Syntrophothermus sp. | reverse complement strand
ACGATTTTACTGGTAGCTGTCATTTTGTTTGCCACGTTTACCTGCGCCGGAGTCGGGGCATACATTTACACGACCATGCCCCTGCCCGTGTCCAACCCGGGCCTGGCAGAGACACAGCTGGCGCAGATGATCAATGCGGCCCTGACGCAGACGGCCCAAGCCCAGCTCCCGACCATGGAGCCCATTATCATGGCGTCTTCGACGCCGACCTCGCCATTCGTCCCCCCACCGCCCACGTCCACACCCACGGCCACCCTGCCGCCGATCATTTTCACCTCCACTCCTTCCGTTCCAGTGATCACGGTCTCGGTGAACACAAACTGCCGGGTGGGGCCGGGCAAGGTGTACGACCGGGTGGGTTATCTGCTGGTTGGACAGGTTTCCGAGATATACGGCCGCAATGATGCAGGCAACTACTGGTACATCCGCAACCCGAACCAGAGCACGCAGTTCTGCTGGCTGTGGGGCCAGTATGCGACCGTAGCCGGGAACATCGCCGCCCTGCCGGTCTATACTCCGCCGCCCACGCCCACCCCGATGCCCAATTTTAAAGCGGACTACGTGGGCAGGGACAGCTGCAACAGCAGCTGGTGGGTGGATATCAAGCTGGATAACACCGGCGGGGTCGGCTTCACTTCCCTGACACTCACCGTGCGCGATACGGTGGCGGATATCAGCCAGACCCTGTATTCGGACAGCTTTACCGATCTAAACGGCTGCAGCACAGCCAATACAAAGGACAGCATCAGCCCGGGCGTCAACCGCATCGTCAGCTCGCCTGGCTTCACTTATGATCCCGCGGGGCACCTGATGCGCGCCACCATTACCCTGTGCTCCAATGAGGACCAGAGCGGCACATGCGTGACCGATGTGATCGAATTCACGCCGTAACACCCGCCTGACTCTCCCGGATCGTTTTAGCAACGCTGTCGCGAGGGTGTACCCTCGCGACAGCGTTGGCTTGTTTAAAAATGCTATACTTCCATTTTTATCAACTGTCCCAAACAGATCAAGGGACCCATCATATGGGCTGCGCAGAATATCCGCGCCGGTCCATGGCGGCAGTAAAATTAATACCAAATACGACGTTCAGGTACGGTCATGCAGATTGACGAACTGCAAAGTTATCTCTTTGATGGGCAGCCACACTCCCTGGCTCCAGCAATGCAAAAGTGGCTTGTCTCCTCGCGCCACTTTTCTGCCTTTGTCACGACGTTTCGCGACAAGATCAGAAAGAAACTGCGCACCACCCGGGACCCCGAAACGCTGCAGGATTTGCGGCTCGAGCTGGAAACAGCCTACCTGCTGCTGCAGGAACAACCCTTCAACCTGGTCTACGAGCCGCAGTGTGAGCAGAGGCGTTGTCCCGATTTTTCCGTGACATTTACCACCCGCCTGACGTTTATGGTCGAGATCACCCGTCTCAGGACGGTACTTCTGCCCGACCTGCCTTTCACCACCGCGACCGGCATTGAACCCCTGGCAGATACGATCTGCAGCAAATTGGGACAATTGATTCCCCGGCATAGTAATGTGCTCATCGTCGGGGTCGATTCGCTCCATCTCACACAAAGCGATCTGCAGGCAGCGATGCTCCGCATCCAGCAGCGTGCGGAGCGGAATGATCCCGCGTTCTGGCAGCGATACCGTTTCCGGGACCGGGCTGATTTCTTTCGCCACTACCAGAGATTGAGCGAGGTCCTTATGCGTGGATTGGAGCTGGAAACAGACAGACCCGCCATCGCCTGGGTCAACCCCCAGGCCAGGGATCCGTTGCCGGGCAAGGTGCGAACGGCTCTTTACCGCACTCACTCTGTATGACCCATGAAGAGGAAACAGGAAAACCATGCGTACCGAACAGCAAATGCTCGACCTGATCCTTGAGACCGCCAGGTGCGACGAGCGCATCCGGGCGGTGATCATGAACGGGTCGCGGGCCAACCCCAACGCCCCGCGCGATCCGTTCCAGGATTTTGACATCGTGTATATCGTGACCGACGTCGCTCCCTTCCGGCACAACCTGGAGTGGATCCGGCGCTTTGGCGAGCTCATGATCCTGCAGATGCCGGAAGAGATGGGCGACCCTCCCGGAGATAACGACGGTCATTTCGGCTATCTCATGCAGTTCATGGACGGCAACCGCATCGACCTGGGGATTTTCACCCTGTCACAGTGGAAGGAACGCGGGCCGGACAGCCTGAGCGTGCTGCTCCTGGATAAGGAGGGGATCATCGAGCCCTTCCCGCCCGCCGATGAAAGCAGTTACCTTCCCAAGCCGCCGACCGCCAGACAGTTTGCCGATTGCTGCAATGAATTCTGGTGGGTCTCCCCGTATGTGGCCAAGGGATTATGGCGGCAGGAGATCCTGTATGCCAGGACGATGTTCGACGAGGTGCTGCGCAATGAGCAGCTGCTGAACATGCTGAGATGGCACATCGGCGTCAGGACCGGGTTCAAGGTCAGCCCCGGCAAGCTTGGCAAGTATTTCAAGAAATATCTCGAGCCGGAACTATGGGAAATGCTTCTGAGAACCTACTCGGATGCGAGCGATGAGAACACCTGGGAGGCGCTTTTCGTGATGGGCGACCTTTTCAGGAAAGTCGCCGTTCCGATCGCCGGGCACTTTGGCCTTGAATATCCGTTTGAAGACGACCGGAGAGTGAGCGCCTATCTACGGCATATCCGCTCGCTGCCGCGGGATGCGAAGGAGATCTATCCCTGATCTGCCGCGTAAATCGTGCTTGCGGTCCCTCCGGCTGAGCAGTGTCGGGAAAGCCTTCCTGTAATAGACAAATGACTTTCACGTTAAATGTCCTGGAGGGCTGAGTATGTCTGGATCCGGATCGCTGTTTAAAAGCTTTTTTATCGGGGGCTTTGAGTGTGCAACCCACGTCACCCGGCAGGGGAGACGGCTGGACCTTCTGGCGTCCACCCGCCACGATCTCTTTGCCGCGCAGGACTATGCGAGCCTGCAAAAACAGGGCATCCGCACGGTACGGGAGGGGATACGCTGGCACCGGATCGAACCCACGCCGGGGACCTATCAGTTCAGCGATGCGCTGTCGCTGATCCGCCCGGCCGAGGAAATGGGAATGCAGGTGATCTGGGACCTGTTCCACTTCGGCTATCCGGAGGGCCTGGATCTGTTCAGCTCTTCCTTTGTCAGGCGCTTTGCCGCATTTGCGGGCGAGTTCATGCGCGTTCTCAGGAATGAAAGCGATTCGATCCCCTTTGTCACGCCGATCAACGAGATCTCGTTTTTAGCCTTCCAGGGCGGGGAGGTGGGCAGCATCAATCCCTTCACCCACGGCCGCGGGAATGAATTGAAAGCCCAGCTGGTTCGAGCGACGATCGAGGCCATGGAAGCCATGTGGGAGGTCGCGCCCGAAACACGCTTCGTGCTGGTGGACCCGTTATTCAACGCCGTTGCGCCGGGCGACGATCCCGGGCAGGTTGCCCGCGCCCGCGCCTACAGCCAGGCGCGCTACCAGGCCTGGGATATGATCGCAGGCGCAATTCATCCCGAGCTGGGCGGCGCGCCGAAATACCTGGATATCATCGGCCTGGATTATTATCCCTGGAACCAGTGGATCTACATCAGCGACCTGGAAGCCGGTCGTACGCTTCAACGCGACGATCCCCGGTACGTCCCGCTTCATCAATTGCTGGCGGAGGTCCATGCGCGCTACCAGCGTCCGCTGCTGATCAGTGAGACCAGCGCCGAAGACCATCACCGCGTGGACTGGCTGGCCAATGTGGGCAACCAGGTACGCATGGCGCTACAATCGGGAGTGCCCTTGCAGGGAGTGTGCTGGTATCCCATCGTGGATTATCCGGGATGGGAGAATGACCGTGCCTGCCAGACCGGTTTGTGGGGCACGTGTGACGAGACCGGCACCCGCCCGGTCCATGAGCCGCTGGCGCGCGAGCTTGCCATCCAATCCGCCTTGATCGAGGATGTGCACCGGTCGCTGCTCTTTCCCGGCGATGATTACGCGGGAGCGATGGATGAAACCGGCCTGGCGTATGGGGATGAAGACCCGCTGAAATTTTAAAGAGATTTCCCACCCAACCCTAAAACATTTATTGAAATTGGATATACATGATGGCCGCGCCACTTGACGCATTGCATTTTTCCCCGTAATATTATCCAGATTTATAGAACATACATTCACTCAATGAAGCTTTGCCGCGAAGATTCCTTTTGATGTTGGGGGAACCTTCCTTTACTCGTTCGTCTTCGCGTAACGGACTCGCTGCGGTCAAAGATTCCTTGGTGGAAAAGGATTTGACATGGAACTCGGTTTAATTCGAAAAATAGATATCGATCAGGAGATGCAGCAGGCGTATCTCGATTACGCCATGTCGGTGATCGTGGCACGGGCTCTGCCCGATGCACGCGACGGCCTCAAGCCCGTGCAGCGCCGCATCCTGTACGCCATGTACGACATGGGCATCCGGGCCGACTCGGCGTACAAGAAGTCTGCCCGTATCGTCGGAGAGGTGCTCGGGAAATACCATCCCCACGGCGACTCGGCGGTCTACGAAGCGATGGCGCGCATGGCCCAGGATTTCTCCATGCGCGCCCTGCTGGTGGATGGACAGGGCAACTTCGGCTCGGTGGACGGCGACCCGCCCGCCGCCATGCGGTATACGGAAGCCCGCCTGACCCCTGCCGCCCTCGACATCCTGTTCGACCTCAACAAGAATACGGTCGACTTCAATCCCAACTTCGACGACACCCTGGCGGAGCCGGACGTCCTGCCGTCTGCCATCCCGAACCTGCTGGTCAACGGTGCGACCGGTATTGCGGTCGGCATGGCCACGTCCATCCCGCCCCACAACCTCAGCGAGATCGTCGACGCGCTGGTCTTCATGCTCGAGAAATATGAAAAGCTGGACGATATCGATGTCGAAACATTGATGGAGTTCGTCCAGGGGCCGGACTTCCCGACCGGCGGCATCATCATCCAGCAAAAGGATGAGGATGGGCTGGAGGCCGCCTACGGCTCAGGCCGCGGCCGCATCACCGTGCAGGCCAAGGCGCACGTGGAGGAGATGGACCGCGGCCGCAACCGCATCATCGTCACCGAGCTGCCGTACATGGTCAACAAGTCCAGCCTGATCGAGCGCATCGCCGACCTGGCACGCGAAGGCCACTTCGACGGTCTCGCCGACCTGCGCGACGAATCCGACCGGCACGGCATGCGCATCGTCCTGGAGATCTCCAAGAGCGCCGACCCCGAGGTCATTTTGCGTGAGCTCTACAAGCGCACCCCCATGCAGACCACGTTCAGCATCAACCTGCTGGCCCTGGTGGACGGGGAGCCGCGCACGCTAACCCTCAAGCAGGCGCTGCGCGTCTATATCGAGCACCGCCTGACGGTCATCAAGCGGCGCGCCGAGTACGACCTGGAAAAGGCCAAGCAGCGCGCCCACATCCTCGAAGGCTATCTCATTGCGCTCAAGAACCTGGACGAGATCATCGAGCTCATCCGCTCCGCTGCGGATGTGGATGTGGCCCGCAACAAGCTGATGAAGCGCTACAAGCTGACCGAGCTCCAGGCGACCGCCATCCTCGACATGCAGCTCCGCCGCCTGGCTGCGTTGGAGCGCAGGAAGATCGAGACCGAATACAAGGAGGTCTCGGCCACCATCAAGCAGCTCACCGAGCTGTTGAAGTCGCCCAAGAAGATGCGCGGCGTGGTAGCCGACGAGCTGCTCAAGGTCAAGGAGCTGTACGGCGACCGCCGCCGCACCCAGATCGTGGACCTCTCGAAGAACGGCCACACCTCCAAGATGCTGACCGCCCGCGACCTCCTGCCCCACCAGCAGGTCTGGATCGGCGTCACCGAGGATGGGCTGGTCTCGCGCACCGTGGACGACAAGCAGCCCAAGCATTCCGGCAACGACGCGCCGCGCTGGCTGGTGAAGGCCTCCACCACCGATACCGTCTACTTCGTGTCCCGCTCGGGCCGGGCCGCCGCCGTGGCTGCCCACATCCTGCCCCAGGCCCAAAAGCTGACCCAGGGCACGCTCTTCCACCGGGTCTCGCCGCTGACCGAGAACGACACGCTGGCCGCGGTATTTACCCTGCCCGCCCAGAAATCGATATTGCCCCCCGAGACCTGTGTCATCACGGCGACGAAGCTGGGCATGATCAAGAAGAGCCCGATCGCCGAGCTGCCCGGTCCTGCCTCGCAGACCTTTGTGCTGGTAAGGGTCAATGAAGGCGACCGGCTGATCGAAGTCGGGCTGACCGACAACAAGACCAAGGATATCCTCCTGTTCACCGCCCAGGGCATGGCGATCCGCTTCAAGGAGGAGGAGGTCCGCCCGATGGGCCTCGTCGCTGCGGGCGTGAACGGCATGAAGCTGAACGACGCGGACGAAGTGGTCGGCATGGAGATCCTGCCCGCCGACGGCGAGATCTTCATGGTCACCAGCGAAGGTAAGGCCAAGCGCATCGAGCAAAAGGAATTCCCCATGCAGGGACGCTATGGCAAGGGCGTCATCGCCTGGGACCTGCCCGACAAGGTCCGCCTGGCCGGTGCCGTGCTCGACAAGCCCAACTACATGGCGACCATCCACCTAAGCAGGGGCGCGCCCAAGTCCACCCGGCTGGACGCCGCCGGCCTGCGCAAGCGGGCCTCCACCAAGGGCGACCTGGTGGTCGAAGTCAAGCCCGGCGAGGAGGTCGTCTCGGTCAACACGGCCTGGACGGTGGAGAAATACGTCGAAGCCGAAAAGCAGAAGGCGGAGCGCAGCGAGCGGAAGCCGCAGAACGGGAACGGGCACAAGCCCGCGGCCGTCAAGGCTTCGGCCAATGGCAAGGGAAAGACAGCCTCTGCCAACGGGAAGAAACCCGCCAGGGCAGCCGCCTCCAGAAAGCCGGCGGCCAGGGCAAAGCCTGCCAAGAGCTCCGCCCGGGGGAAAAAAGCAAAAGGCAAGAAGTAAAGACAAACCCCCGTGAAGGAAAATCCTTCACGGGGGTTCTTTGTTTAGGTGCTCCCCAGGGTATCGCGGACATAGATCTTTTCCCGGGGCAGCCGCTCGCGGGTCTTTTCCAGGAAGCGGTGCACTTCCTGCTCCAGGGAAACATCGAACAGGGACTCGAACACTTCTCCATTCCCCACCCGGATGGCGACCGTCAGCAGGTTCTCATGTTCCTTGGTCACGGCCAGGGAGTGGATCTTGTTCAGGGGAATAAAATTGCAGATGCTGCCGCCCTGCTCCGGTTTGCCCTGTGACGGATCTTCACGGATCAGCACCAGCTCCTTGTCGGTCAGGATACAGATGTGGGTCGGGCATTTCGCCCTGCGCAGGACCCTTTCGGGTGAGAAAAGGCCGGCCCGGATCTCCGGCTGGAGGATGGCCTCGATCACGGTCTCCCCGGCCATCAGGCAGTGGCGGGCCATCTCGATCACCCGGGTATCCAGATCCTTCCAACGGTCGAGCCGCTCCATGTGCCGGGAGGGGGCCTTCTCGTTCAGGGAAACGATCCGCAGCCGGATGCGCTGGAAGAGCGGCGCAAACACCTGGCTGGTGGACCGGCTGCACCCGAAAACGGAGGTCGACGGGCGGCCCAGGTTTGTGGCGCCGTTGATCCGCACCTGCAGGTCCGACGGCCAGTGGATGACCTCCACGGAATTGATCTCGTCGATCGGGTAGCAGACCCGGGTCAGGCGGCCGTCCTGTTCCTCCAGCACATAGAACGAGTGCTCGATGACGCTCAGCAGTTTTTCGCCGATCGTCCCGCCGGGGAGATCGTAGGTGGGGGTGATGACCGTGTAGGGGAAGGCCTCGCCCCGTGAAAGGTACGGTTGAAAGAATTCCCGATAGACCGCCGGGACGCTCTCGAACGAGTCGATGACCTTTGCGTCCTGCATGGGTTTGTGTGAGCCAGGGTTCGAGATGGGTAGAATGGACTGGATCTGCCCGCCGATCACGCGCAGCGGATTCTGTTTTTGGGATGCCATATTTTCCTCCGATCGAGTCTGCTCCCCATCCCCCGCGCACCTCCATGAACTATTATACGCCTCCACCCGCGTGACGCCAACCGGGAACCTGACGGAATACAGATCACAGCATGAAATGCATCTGCAGGGGAGGCTTGTACACCCTGCCCCACAAGGAGCGGCCCAGACGGGCTGCTCTTTTTATTTCTTTATCCGGTTGAAATCTTTTCTCCTCATGGGATGACTCGTACCAAAAATTTTTCGTGAACTGCCCCTGTTTCTCTTTGACCATGCTTCCCCAAATTAGGACAACCCTGCTCTCATTTTCATACCTGTAAAGACATCTAACAAAAATGAAAATTGAATATACAGGATTTGCTTATACAATGCCCCTGCTTCAACATCCCACACACGCAAAAGGGGTATCCCACAATGCGAGAGCAATGCAGCACTTTACGAACGAAGCACCGAAAAATCATATATTTGATTGTTATTGCGATCACACTCGCAGGTGTGACGCCTGTTTTGGCTGATTATCTGGGTCCAATCCGGACAATCACTGAAACAAGAACTGTTTGCAAAATTGCCCTGAATGAATGCCAGTATGTAGTCGCCAAAGGTGACTATCACTTCAAACAGGTGGATACCTGGTCCTGTTCCAATGAGAGCAAACCCTGGAAGTCTTACTCAAATCAGGAGCCCTCCCAGGGATGTACCGCTGCAACATTAGGCGACAAATATTGGAGCAGAGAGGATATCCAGCAGCAGATTACGACCACCTACCCACCTGCAACGATTAGTGGAGAGCTTCAAAACTGTGTACTAACGAATGGCTGGTGTGCATCTGCTCCGCAACTCTCATTGAGTGCACTTGAACCTGTAGAGGGTTATGCCATCATAGGCATCGAGGGGACATGGAATAACCAGTTATTTGCCTGTCCCGGGTCAAGCTGTATCTTGCCAATGGGACAGGGGGACAATAATTTTATTTATTGGGCACACTCCTCTTTTACAGATACAACTGAAATGGGCAGCCTGAGTGTCAAGGTTGATTCTCAAAGGCCCACAATTACTGGCACGTTGAGCGGCATACCCGGATCGAACAGCTGGTATACAAGCCCGGTTGTCTTTAATGGATCTGCTTCCGATCTTACCTCGGGGCTGGCCTCCTTTGGCTGTACCCTGGATGGCGTCCCTCTCAGTAAATGCAATTCCGTTCAGATCAGTGGCCAGGGTCTGCATTCCCTCGTTCTAACAGCCCAGGACAACGCAGGTCTCATACGCTACCTGACCCAAAATACTTCCATTGACACCCACCCTCCTGCTTTAAGTGTATCCCTGGCGGGGACGCGCGGTTCAAATACTGACTGGTATACCGATGCCGCACTGAACGGCTCTGCCTCGGATGATGTGCCTGGCTCGGGTTTATCTGCTATCCAATATAAATTGGATGAAGGCCCGTGGGTGGCCTTCCCTTCAACCGGCGTGTTATCCCTGCCAGAGGGTA
>JBLNAU010000665.1:0-3549 GCA_050259515.1 Syntrophothermus sp. | reverse complement strand
GGATGCCATCGTGATCATCGACCGGGATGGGCAGATCGTCCATGCCAATACGCAGGTGGAGGCTCTCTTCGGCTATTCGCCCGGCGAAGTCATGGGCCAGCCCGTTGAGACCTTGGTGCCGCAGCGTAACCGCGCCCAGCATGCCCGGTATATCTCTCTCTATAATGACCAGCGCAACCGGCGTATCATGGGCCTCGGACAGGAGCTCTTTGGCCGGCGCAAGGATGGGACCGAATTCCCGGTGGAGGTGATGCTCGCCCCCATCGACAATAGTACGAACTGGGATGTCCTGGTTGCCATCCGCGATAACACCAAGCAAAGGCAGGCACAGGAGGCGCTGCGCATCAACGAGGAAAAGCTGCGCACCCTGTTCGAGATCCTGCCGGTTGGCATTTCCTTCCTGGATCAGGATGGCAAAATTAACGATCTAAATTCCGCCCTGACCGAGATCATGGGGCTCTCAAGGCAGGAGCTGCTTTCCGGAACGCACAACGCCCGGCGATACATTCGCGCGGATGGCAGTCCCATGCCACCCTCCGAGTTTGCCAGTAATCGGGCGCGCATTGAGCAGAAAACCATCTATAATGTAGAGACTGGAATCCTGAAGGAGAATGGCGAGGTGACGTGGACCAGCGTCAATGCGGCACCAGTCCAGGTGGCGGATGTGACGGCCGCGATCGTCACCATCGACATCACCGAGCGCAAGCAGGCCGAGGAAGCCCTGCATAAACACCGTGAACGGCTCAAAGCCCTTTCCCGCCGCCTGGTGGAGGTGCAGGAGGAGGAGCGTCACGCGATTGCACGCGAGCTGCATGACAGGGTAGGTCAGAACCTGGCTGCCCTGACGCTTAACCTGAACATCCTCCGCAACCAGCTCTCCAGCGAAGTCCTGGATAAGGTTGGCACACGCTTGAACGACTCGGTCACTCTTGTCAAGGATATCCTGACCATTACCCGCAGTGTCATGGCTGACCTGCGCCCGAATGTGCTTGACGATTATGGTCTGGATGCGGCGATCAACGAATATGCCGAGCGGTTCACCCAGCGCTACGGGATCCGGGTCACCACGCATACGCCGGAGAAACCCACGCCCAGGCTGGACCCCGGCGTTGAGATGACCCTGCTGCGCATTGCCCAGGAGGCACTCACCAATATTGCCCGTCATGCCCAGGCCAGCCAGGCGGTCATGACTTTGGAAATGCAAAACAACACAGTTTTGATGACCATTGAGGATAACGGCCAGGGCATCCTCTCCTGGCAAAAGGTAAATCAACCGGGCAGCCATGGCTTGCGCATCATGCGGGAGCGGGCTGAGGCGTTCGGAGGCTATTTGAAGGTGCACTCAACCTACAAGAATGGAACAAAAATAGAAGTGAAGATACCCCTTACAAGCACTGTCCAAGGGAATGGTTCGAAGGAGAAAAAATCATGATCACCGTCATTCTGGCAGATGATCACCCCGTCGTTCGAGATGGCTTGTGCTTTTTGCTCAATGCCCAGTCCGATATCAAGGTTATCGGCACCGCCGATAATGGACATGAGGCCGTGCAGCTCGCCGAAAAGCTCAACCCCAATGTGGCTGTCATGGATATTGCCATGCCGCTTCTGAACGGCATCGAAGCCACACAACAGATCACCTCAACCTGTCCACATACTCGTGTGATGATCCTCTCGATCCATTTCACCAGCGTGCACATCCAGCGCGCCCTGCAGGCTGGGGCCATGGGATATCTGCTGAAGGAATCAGCAGGCGAGGAGGTGGTGGAAGCCATACGCACCGTCCATGAGGGAAGGCGCTATCTCAGTCGAAAGATCGCCGAGACGGTGGTGGAGGATTACGTCCGCCAGGGTGGAGGCGATGTGCTGGAAGGACTCAGCCCGCGTGAGCGGCAGGTGCTGCAATTGATCGCCGAAGGCAAGACCAGCGCCGAGGCAGCCCAGATCCTGTATCTCTCGGTCAAGACGGTGGAGACCTACCGCAGCCGCTTCATGCAAAAGCTCGGCTTGAAGGATATGACCGCCCTGGTAAAGTTCGCCATCCAGCACGGCATTATTTCGCTGGAACAATGAATGAAAGGTTTCCTTGACTTTCCACGTCAAAGAAACCAACGGGGAAAGTCAGAAGTTCCTGACAGACAGGAGCTTCCCTATGCTGTAAATTAAGAGTGCGGAGCATTTACTGGTACCGGGTCGCCCGCACCCAGTTAGGCCTCGAGGTTGGAGTTCCCCCACTCCCCCTCGGGGCTATCGCTTTAAACGCCATCTGCGCGAAAAACCGGCAGGCTGAGGCATCAGGCCTGCCGGTTTTTATATGCAACCTGTTACAAGTAATGTGCTTTAGAAAAGCCTGCTCGATTTATCCAGCAAACTCCTCCACCAGTTGGTCTTCGAGTGCCGGTGCCAGGTCCACGAGCGGTGGCCGGACCGGCCACTTCGGGAATCCGTGCAGCCTATGTAGCAGGGCTTTCAGCGCTGGTGGGAAAGGCGGATATTTCTCGAGGATGTGTCGTTGATGCTCCACCCGCTCGTGCGCCTCTGAAACATCCTGGCCTGCCCGCATGCCATCCCAGATCTGGCGCAGGTCCGGGGAAAGAATGTTGGCCGGGGCGGTGATGCAACCGGCAGCCTGGTTTTGCATGGCCAGCTGCAGGTAGGTGTCCGTCCCGGTCAGGACGACCAGCTCGTGGCCAAAAGTCTCTCCGAGCGTGCGGGCCAGATCGGCATCATGGGAGGAATCCTTGATGCCTGCAAACTGGCCCGGGAAGGAATCCTTCAGCCGCGAGAGCAGCTCCACCGAAAAGCCGACACCCGCCACCCTCGGGAAATGATAACCAAGGATGTACCGGTCGGCAGGCACTGCCTTGCGGATCAATTCACTGAACCAGTTGAACAGTCCATCCTCCGTCGCATTGCGGAAGTAGTAGGGAGGGACCACCAGCGCGGCATCGAAACCGAGATCAAAAGCCAGCCGGGTAAGCTCGATGGTTTCTGTGAGACTCGGAGTTCCCGTCCCGGCGATGAGGCGAAACCCGGGCAGATCCTCCCTGGCATCACAGGCCGCCCGCATGAGAGCTTCCCTCTCCCGGGGGGAGAATGAGGGTCCTTCGCCCGTCGTGCCGAACAGCACGATTCCATGACAGCCGCGCGAGGCGAGGAAACCTGCCAAAGCCGGGACCGACTCAAGGTCCAGGTTTGAATCGCCGGTCTCGATGAGGGAAGAGTCCGGGCGAAGGGGAGTCACTGCTGCAGCGTAAACGCCGGCAAGAGGGTGTTGTGAGGCCATCGGAAATCCTTTCTATCTCGCAGGAGGGTTGCATTGATTTATTTCGATTATCTTTTCTTTCTTTTCAGGCCTTTGTCAGAACGAGGCTTACGTGCCCTCTTATGCTTAAGGGCATCCTTAAAGTTGCGGGCAGCGTCTTCCGGAGGCTGGAGGGCTTCTCCTTCCTCCACCAGGTAGCGCTGGTGATCCAGCACCCACAGGTACAGGTCGCCCTCTGTCTTGGACGGAAATTCACTGAGGATTCCGGTCTCCCGGATCACCCGGAC
>JBLNAU010000664.1:0-5026 GCA_050259515.1 Syntrophothermus sp. | reverse complement strand
TGAGCAATACATATCACCTGTATCTTCGTCCGGGCGACGAGCTTGTGCGTGAGATGGGCGGTCTGCACACGTTCATGCAGTGGCCGCGTCCCATGCTTACAGACTCGGGGGGCTTTCAGGTATTTTCACTGGCCCAAACCCGAAAAATCGATGATGAAGGTGTAACCTTCAAGAGTCATATTGACGGCTCGACCCACCGCTTCACTCCTGAGAAGTCCATTTCGATCCAGGAGAACCTTGGGGCGGATATCATCATGGCATTCGACGAATGCTCGGATCCCAACGATCATGACTACAGCCGGATCGCCATGGAGCGAACCCACCGCTGGGCGGAACGATCCTTCAGTGCACAGGCAAGGACAGACCAGGCTCTGTTTGGGATTGTGCAGGGTGGGGTGCAGGCGGACCTGCGTGCTGAGTCGGCCCGATTCATTGCCTCGCTCGGTACGCCGGGTATCGCGATCGGCGGCCTCTCGGTGGGGGAGACCAAGCAGGAGATGCATGACATGCTGGATGTGGTCACGCCGCTGTTGCCGGAGAACAAGCCGCGTTACCTGATGGGTGTTGGCACTCCGGAGGATCTGATCAACGGCGTGGCACGAGGCATCGACATCTTCGATTGTGTCCTGCCGACCCGCCTGGCCCGCCATCATTCAGCATTTGCTCCCGAGGGCAGACTCAACCTGATGAATGCCTCCTTCGGGCGCGATGACAGGCCGATCGATGAAACCTGTGATTGTTATACCTGTCGTACCTTTACTCGTGCTTATATTCGCCACCTGATTGTTGCCAGGGAGTTACTTGCCGGAACGCTGATTTCAATCCATAATTTGCGTGCATTGATCCGCCTGATGGAACAGATCCGTACTTATATTGTGGATGGGACATTTGTATCGCGCACGCCTGAACTGCTCGATCAATGGCAGGGGAATGCGGAGCGTAGAAAGAAAGTGAATGAGTAGGGCAGGATGCCCAGGTAACAGTTGAAGTGAATCCGCGAACAAAATAGTATAAAGAAATCCAGGGAATGTGTTAATCTTATATATTTACCATATCGGATAAGTCGTTAAGGTCGGGTGGAGTAACCAATCCCTCTCCATGATCGTCCTGACCAGGAATATCAAAACCACTCAAATCACCTAGCAAACAACCACTATGACCCTTTTCCAATCCTTCCTTCTTGGCATCCTGCAGGGACTGACAGAGTTCATCCCCGTATCCTCTACCGCTCATTTGTTGATCGCCCAGCATTTTATGGGCCTCGACCCTGAAAATGCGGCCTATTTTTCCTTTTCCGTCCTTGTTCAGCTGGGAACGCTTGTTTCCCTTTTTGCCTTCTACTGGAGGGACCTGCTTGCCATTGCCAGAGCCACGCTCGACTTTCAGCATCCGACCGCGGAAAGGGACCTTGGTTTCTACATTATCATTGCCACCATTCCCGCCCTGATCGCCGGGTTTCTCCTCAAGGACAAGGTCGAGGAGCTTTTCAAGCAGCCCATGCTCGAAGCCTCCATACGCCTGTTTTCTGCCGCAATCCTGCTTATTCTGGCCGAATGGCTCACCAAAAAGAAACGCGGGCTCGATTCAATGAACTGGCTGGATGCCCTCTTCATCGGTGTAATGCAGATCCTCTCTATTTTCCCTGGCGCCTCACGAAGTGGGACGACCATCAGTGCTGGCATGTACCGCGGGTTTGACCGGCCTGCTGCGGCGCGATTTGCCTTCCTGATGTCCATACCGGTGATGCTGGCTGCAGGTGCTTATCAGGTGCTCGATCTTGTGACGATGCCGGGCATGCAGCTTACCTCCTTCCTACCTTTGCTTGCAGTAGGCTTTATCACGGCCGCGATCGTCGGCTGGTTTGCGATCAAATGGCTGATCGATTACCTGAGCAGACGCTCGCTGTATGTCTTTGCGATTTACTGTGCAGTCGTCGGTGCAATTGTATTTTTCCTGAGATAAGCGTCTCTCCCACAGTTGCACAGCGAAGGATAAAACCGTCAGATTCCAAGGAATGCCATGGATTTGAATTCTTTCCTCAAACGACTCGTCGAAACCGAATCTCCCTCTCAAGACAAGGCAGCCGTGGACCGGGTCGGTGCGATCGTCGCAGAACAGGCTCGCAAGCTTGGAGCCCAGGTCGAAATACTTTCCAGGCACGAAACAGGAGACCATATGCTGGCGAGGTTTTCCGCTCCTGCTGGAAAAGAGACAGAAAAACCAATCCTGCTGCTTTGCCACATGGACACGGTCTTCCCGCTGGGCACGCTTGCAAAAGTGCCTTATCGTGAAGTGGACGGTAAAATCCATGGTCCGGGTACGCTCGATATGAAGTCAGGCATTGTCATCAGCCTGGCTGCGCTCGAGGGGGCCCTCCAGACCGGGTTGTCCCGGCCTGTTACTTTGTTGTGCACCTCCGATGAGGAGACCGGAAGCCATACTTCACGGGCAGCCATCGAATCCCTGGCAGGGGAATCCGCACTGGTTCTGGTGCTTGAAAGCGCAATGCCGGATGGCGCGCTGAAGACCTGGCGCAAAGGGGTGGGTCACTTCCAGGTAACTGCCCGGGGCCGGGCCGCGCACGCCGGGGGCGATCATGAGATGGGTCGCAATGCCATCGAGGAAATGGCCCATCAGATCCTTGCCATCCAAAAATTGACCGATTATTCCAGGCAAACCACTTTGAATGTCGGTGTGATCCGGGGCGGTACAGTAACAAATGTTGTTCCGGAGGAAGCGGTCATTGATGTGGATGTGCGCGTCATGCAGCCCGGCGAATGGGAGCGGCTTGAAAATGAAATGAAGAGCCTCAAGCCCGTGCTGGATGGAACCTCCATTGAAGTCAACGGAGACTTGAACCGGCCACCCATGCCCTTTGACGAAACCATGAAAGCCACCTTCGAAAAAGCCCGTTCCATTGCTGAGCGCCTGGATATGGATCTCAAGGCAGGCGGTACCGGAGGCGGCTCGGATGCGAATTTCGTCGCGCCTCTTGGCGTGCCGGTCCTGGACGGTCTGGGAGCGGTGGGAGAGGGCCACCATTCGGAACGCGAGTACATCCTTGCCGACAGTCTGGCGGAGCGGACAAAACTGCTTTCACTCCTACTAACAACCTGGTAGTGTATTCCTCCGAAACCTTGCCTCTCTGGATCACAGGTTGAACTCAGGGAGAATCCTTGATGGGCGAATCGCAAAAAACTGAAAGAAAGTCCGCAGCGGCGGTATCCACGTTGCATAGGGCGATCCTGTTGGGCTCCTTGTCTTTTGGGATCCTGGGCTTTTCCCTGCCGATCTATGCCAAGCAGATGGGAGCAAGCGCCCTCGATATCGGCGGGATGATGTCGATCTTTGCTGTCATGATCACGATCGCACGCCCGCTGGTGGGCTGGGGAATCGATCACTTTGGCCGCAAGCTTTTTCTGGTCATATCCTTTTTATTTTATGGGATTGCGATGGGCCTGTTCGCCGTTGCTCAAAACGTGACCATGCTTTACCTGGCGCGCTTCGTGCAGGGCATTGGCTCGTCCCTGTTATGGATTCCCGCTTATACCGTGGCCACTGAATTAAGCGAGCATGACTGGGGCCGGGCCGTGGGCAGTGTGGATATGTCGTCGAACCGCGGCGGGTTCTTTGGCAGCTTTATTGGCTTCGGATTGATGCTGCTGGTGAACCCTTTTGCGCTTGCCTGGCAGATTTCCTTTGTCATCTATGGCATCATGACCTGGATCGCCTCCCTGCTGATCTGGCGCGGTGTTCCAGAGACACGGGCCAGCCAGGGATCATCCCTGCCTGCGGAAGGAAATCAGTTGAATCGCAACCGCCTTTTCCGGCTGATGTCGATTGTCCTTTTAACGAGCATCTCCACGGCAATGATCAGCCCGCTGCTGATGATCTTTCTTCAGGATCGCTTTACGACCGACGTGGGTACGCTTGCCAGGGCATTCATCCCGGCTGCGCTTGCATACGCATATCTACCTGGCTACATGGGCGGCCTCAGCGATCGCTTTGGTCGAACCCCTTTGATGGCGATCGGCCTGGTGGGCTCCGGACTTGTCTCGCTGTTAATGCCACTCATGACGAGCCTGACAATGCTTTCGATTCTATGGCTGTTGGAAGCAGCCGGATTTTCGGCGGCCTCGCCGGCGCAGGGAGCCCTGGTTGCAGACCTGACCGGGAAAAATGTCCGAGGCACCGGTTACGGGCTATATACTCTGGCGTCCGGCCTGGGATTCGTCCTGGGACCGCTGCTTGGAGGCTGGCTGTATGACGCTTCCGGGCATGCGATACCGTTTTACGTGAACGGGATTGCCCTGTTCGTCGGCGCGTTTCTGGTCGTCCTGTTATTGGGTGGAACCCGGGAAGGATCCGGCCCGTTAAATGCTTCATGAAGAAGCCAATTCCATTCCTCTTTTTTCTAATTTTATTCTCCGCCTGTTCACCAGCCCAGCCTTCCCCAACTCCTCAGGTTATCTCCGTGTACTCAACTTCAGCAGCTCAGCCCTGGCTGTCTGAGCTGTATGATTGTGCAGGCACCGCGTCCGTGATCTCGCGCGTGGACGATCCGGCCACGGCCGATATTTCGTTGCGCGTGGGCGAGCCGGATTACCTTGCTTCTCCTGCCTACCAGGTTGATACGGAAGAAATCCTGGTGGTTACCCAGCGGCAAAGCCCCGTTCAGAATCTATCCACCGATGAAGCCCGCGCAATCTTCTCGGGAGTGAGCGATCCCACGTTGCAGGTGTGGGTGTATTCCTCCGGGGAGGATGTACAGCAGGTCTTTGACCGGCTGGTGATGCAGGGCACGGGGATTATGCCCTCGGCGCGGCTGGCTGTCGATCCGCAGCAGATGTCCGATACATTGGTTAATGAGCCGAACACGGTTGGCATCCTGCCGCGCCACTGGAAAGTGGGGGACTCGCGCGAGGTGCTGTCGGTGGGGACGGTGCCGGTTCTGGCAATGACCAAATCCGAGCCGCAGGGGGTCGCCAAGGGTCTGATTGCCTGCCTGCAAAAATAGACATCGTGA
>JBLNAU010000663.1:0-4675 GCA_050259515.1 Syntrophothermus sp. | reverse complement strand
TTATGGAAGACTGGTCGAAACGCCTGCCGTTGAAAATTCATCCCACGGTCTCCACCCGGCAGTTCGTGATCGCAGTGACAGTCCTAACGCTGGCCGGGTTTCTGGTCACCTACCTGGGTTTGATCTACATCAATAAGCCAACAGGTTATTTGCTGGTTTTGGAGATTCAGGCGATCCTGCTCTGGAATGCATTTATCCCGCATATTGGTTCGCTGGTCCGCTTTCGAATGTACAGCCCGGGCGTAGTGACGGCCATTGTCATCACCATCCCCTTTTCAATTTACTTGTTTGGCCGTTCCTTCCAGGAGGGCGTTCTCTCATGGAAGGAGTTTTGGATCCTGCTCTGTATTGCACCCTTTGCAATGGTGATCTTTGCCTATGCTTCATTACAGATCGGCAAAGCGCTGGGCAGATCAAACACAGTGGAAGCCAGTTAACAAGATCTTAACTTTGATAAAAATTGTCCTGTGATATAGTTTACGGACCTTATGCCTGAAATCATTCTCATTGTCGAGGACGAACCCGCGTTACGCGAGACACTCACCTACAACCTCAAAAAGGACGGCTTCAGCGTGGAAGCGGTGGGAGATGGACGCGCTGCGCTCGACTCCGCCCGCAGGCTGAAGCCTGACCTGATCGTTCTTGACCTGATGCTGCCTGAAATCGACGGCTTCGAGGTCTGCCGCATCCTGCGCCAGGAAATGGCGACCCCTGTCCTGATGCTCACCGCACGGGATGACGAGATCGACCGCGTGGTCGGCCTGGAAGTTGGAGCGGACGACTACCTGACCAAGCCATTCTCCATGCGCGAGCTGATGGCACGCGTCAAGGCACAACTCCGCCGGTCACGCTTGCTGCGCGAGGAATTGAGCAAGATCCCCACAGAGTCCCAAAGCACGCATGAAAAGTTGACATTCGATAATCTGGTGATTAATCTCACGCGCCGTGAAGTCACGCTGAATAATGAGCCACTTCCGCTCAAGCCCCAGGAATATGAGCTTCTTCTTTTCTTTGCGGAACACAGGGAACAGATGCTTTCCCGCGAGTTCATCCTGGAACGCGTCTGGGGCTGGGACTTTATCGGTGACAGCCGGACGGTGGATGTCCACGTACGCTGGCTGCGGCAGAAGATCGAGGAGGACGCCAGCGATCCCAGGCGGATTGTCACGGTACGAGGCGGGGGATACAGGTTCGAGGGGTAACCGATCAACATGAGCCCGATCTTCTGGGGACTTCTAATCCTTGCATCCCTGGTCGCTGCCTGGTGTGCCTGGCGGTATTACAGATTGCGCCAGCAGCTCGATGAATATGCCAGCCGCGCCCGGGAACAGGATATTGAAACCCCGGTTCGTGAACTTCAAAATATTTCCAGCGCGATTGCATCGCTCAGCGCGGCCTTTGACACCCATCTTTCCGATGTTGAATCTGAGCGGGCCCGCCTTGCCACAGTTCTAGATCAGATCACCGATGGCGTGCTGATCGCCGATGCACAGGGCATGATCCAGTTTGCGAACCCGGCTGTGAGCCGGCTCTTCCAAACCTCCAACCCTGTCGATCGAAGCATCGCCGAAGTGGTCCGCCATCATCGTCTTGTTGAAGCCTGGCGTCGCTGCCAGCAATCGCGCCAGCTGCAAAGCGAGTCCGTGGAGGTCCCCACCCGTCACCAGTATCTGCAGCTGGTGGCCATCCCGGACCAGCACTCGAGCGGAAGCCTTTTGCTTGTCCAGGACCTTACGCAGATCCGCAGGCTGGAAACCGTCCGGCGCGACTTCGTCAGCAACCTTTCCCATGAACTGCGCACGCCACTCGCCTCTCTCAAGGCTCTCACCGAAACTCTGCAGGATGGCGCCCTGGAGGATCCCCCGGCAGCCCACCGGTTCATCGACCAGATCCAGATCGAGGTGGATGCCCTCTCCCAGATGGTGACCGAGTTGCTGGAATTATCCCGGATCGAATCGGGCCGCCTTAATCTGGACCTCCGTCCGGTCGCCCCGCACGATCTGCTTGACTCTGCCAGCCGGCGAATGAAGCTCCAGGCTGAACGCGCCGGCCTGACGCTGCGCGTGGAATGTCCCGAAAATCTGCCGGGTGCCCAAATGGATATGCAGCGCATGGAGCAGGTGCTTGTGAATCTGATCCATAACGCGGTCAAGTTTACGCGTCCGGGAGGGGAGATCGTCCTGATGGCGGAAGCCGGCCGGGGCGAAGTCCGCTTCGGAGTCCGGGACACGGGGGTCGGCATCCCAGCGGACGAGGTCTCCCGCATCTTCGAGCGCTTCTATCGAGTAGACAAGTCCAGGACCGGGAGTGGAACCGGGCTGGGGCTGTCCATTGCCAAGCATATTGTGGAAGCTCACAAGGGACGCCTCTGGGCCGAGAGCATCGAAGGACAGGGCAGTACATTCCATTTCACCATCCCAACCTTTTAAGATCCTTTAACAAATCCTTGGGCTGGCTTTAACACTCCCCCAGTAGAATCGAAACAGTAAAAAGCATCAGCCCAATCCGTTCGGCTGAAGGCTCAGGTTTCATACGAGAAAGGTAGTAAGAATGAAACTTCTTAGTGGGAAGGGGATAAACTTTAAGACACCGTTCCGGGGTCATATCGCAACATCGGATTCAAAATTGCTTGTCGGGAAAATGATCCGCTCTTCTCTGCTTGTGTTAATCGTGATCTTTTTTTCCAGCCTGTTCCTGCTTCCCGAGTACAAGGAGGAATTCAGACAAGCATCCTCCCTATTCAAACTGGCAATCATGCTTGCGGGTATGTCTGCTGTGATCTTTCTGAGTTTGATCTCCATCACCCGCTTTATTCGATCGTTGACCCAATATCGTCTCGCTCATACACTGGACCAGACAGGAGTCGTCGCCCAGGGTTTGATTGTGGATAAATGGATTGAAGAGGAGAATGGCGCGCCCAACCATTATGTCCGTTATAAATACACTGTACATTTGAGCGCCAGGCAAAAAGTAGATCTCGAAACCTACAAGAGTTTAAAGCGGATGGACCCTGCTCATATTCTCCATCTGGAGAACCAGCCCCATATCTCGCGCCTGGAACCGGACAGGAGAAGTTCAGCCCCGCGAACTGACTTATCCTGAATTTGTTGCAGATACAACCTGGTCAGTGTTTCAGTGGAAGGGCTTTCTTGCCGTCGTAGGGGGTTGACAGCCATAACTGCACGTCGACTGCCTTGGCATCACTGGGTGGCTGAAGCCGCAGATAGGTGCCATCTGGTTTCATGACGCGGGCCCGGGTATTGTCGTTCAGATAGATCTCCATCATTCCGTGCCGGACATAATTTATCTGCTCGGGATTTTCCAGGGGGAACATCACTTCCACCCGATGGTCATAGTTGCGGGTCATCAGGTCCGCACTGCCCATGTAAATCTCTTCATTTCCGTCGTTGAGGAAGTAATAAATACGGCTGTGCTCCAGATAACGACCCACAATGCTGATCACTCTGATGTTCTCACTGACGCCCTTGATCCCGGGCCTCAGGCAGCACATGCCGCGCACCAGCAGATCCACCTTCACCCCTGCCGTGGAGGCTTCATAGAGCAGGGAAATGAACTGCGGATCCACAACTGCATTCACCTTGAAAATGAGATGGGCTGGCTTGCCTGCCTTGGCATGCTCGATCTCCCGGCAAATCAACTCTTCCAATTTCTTACGCAGGTTCACAGGAGCCACCAGAAGTTTTTGATAATTCTGCTTGGTTGAATAGCCGGTCAAATAATTGAACAGGTCGGTGACATCCGCGCCCATGGCCTCGTCACAGGTGAAGATCCCAAAATCCTCATACACTCTGGAGGTGACGGCGTTGTAATTCCCGGTGCCGAGGTGCAGGTAGCGGCGAATGCCATCGCCCTCTTTTCGCACAACCATGGTCACCTTGCAGTGAGTTTTAAGGCCCACCAGGCCATAAACGACATGGACTCCCGTTTGCTCGAGAGCCTTGGCCCAGCCGATGTTGCTCTCCTCGTCGAAGCGTGCCTTGAGCTCCACCAGTACAGCCACCTGCTTGCCAAGCTCACTGGCCTCCAGCAGTGCCTCGACCACAGGCGCATTCTGGCCCACCCGGTAAAGCGTCTGCTTGATGGCCAGCACATCGGGGTCCCGGGCGGCCGCCTTGAGAAAATCAATGACTGGAGAGAAGGAGTCATACGGCTGGTGTAGAAGGATATTTCCCTGCCGGATGACTTCGAATATATCGCCTGCCATTGTGGCATTCCGAAATAACCTGGGAACCACCGGGTGGTAAACCGGAAACTTTAGATCATGGCGCTCGACATTGTTATAGATCTGCCACAGGCTGCTCAGGCCCAGCGGGGCGTGAAGAACATACACGTCATTGGAGCGGATCTCCAAATTCTCGATCAAAAGCTCCCGAACATGATCCGGCATATCATCATGGATCTCCACCTGCACCACCGAACCAAATTTGCGCCTGCGAATGCTTTGCTGCATGCTCTCCAGCAGGTCATCCGCTTCGATCTCCTGGATCTCCACATCCGCATCCCGGATGATGCGGAAGGGATAGGCAGCCACAACTTCCAAACCGGGGAAGAGGCTGGACAGGTTCGCCATAATCAGCTGCTCAAGCCAGACGAAATAATGATGGTGGGGAACCGTCCCATCCTTGCGGGAAGCCCCCGACGAGCGCTTGATAGG
>JBLNAU010000662.1:0-12885 GCA_050259515.1 Syntrophothermus sp. | reverse complement strand
ATCGATATAACTTCCAAAACCGCCGGCCAGGATGATTTTATCAGGCGTTTGCAGACCGCTGCGCTTCAACAGGGTCCGCGCTGCGACAAAGAGGGCTGCCTTGGCAAGCTGGATCTGCCTGACATCCTGCTGGGTCATGGGGATATCTCTTCCGATGGAGGTTTCGTCCGCCCAGGCAATAACGTACTCCCAGCCGCTTTCCGTCTCTCGAATGCGATTCGAGTTCAACCCCTTTTTGAACCTGCCCCGCGAGTCAACGATCCCGACCCGGAACAGTTCGGCGACTGCATCGATGATGGCGGAGCCGCAAATGCCCTTGGCTTTCCCGGTGTTCCATCCCTCCTCGCCAATGATCTTATAGCCTGGCTCGAGGGTCTTCTCATCGATGCGGACGCGCTCGATCGCTCCGGGGGCGGCGCGCATCCCGTATTCCACGTGGGCGCCTTCCAGGGCCGGGCCGGTGGGAGTGGAGGTGCATACCAGGCGCTTGCGATTTCCGAGCACCAGCTCTGCATTCGTACCCACGTCAATCAGCAGCCAGTTCTCGTCCTGCCTGTGCGGCTCCTCGGCCAGGATCATGGCGCTCGTATCCGCCCCGACAAAGGAGGCGATGGTCGGCAGCACATGGATGTTCCCTGATGAGTTGATCTGCAGTCCCAGCTCGCGCGCTTTGATATCCACGGAGCTGTGGATCGCCGGGACGAAGGGGGCCAGCCCCAGATCTTTGGGAGGCAAATTCAACAGCAGGTGGTGCATCGTTGAGTTGCCCACCAGCACCATTTCCAGAATTTCCTCGGTCTTGATGCTGGCTGTCTTTGCAGCCTGCTTCAGCAATTTATTGAGCGTGGCAATGACGGCCTTATGCAATTTCTCCAGGCCATCCGGGTGCTCGATCGTATATTGGATGCGCGACATCACATCCTCGCCGTACACGATCTGCGGATTCATCTCGGATTCTGCAGCCAGCAGCTCACCAGTACGCAAGTTGCAGAGATACAACGCGACCGTCGTCGAGCCGATGTCCACTGCCGCGCCATAACTGTCTTCCACGTATCCCGGCTGGACCTCGATCACTTCCCGGTCCTGCCAGACCGATACCGTGACATTCCAGTTGGCAGCGCGCAGGGTGGACGATAGAGTCCGTAAACATTGATAATCGATGGTGTAATCGAACCAGCGCGGCAGATTCTCCTCGCCGCGGCGGACAAGTGCCATGGAGGTTTCGAGACCCTTGGCGAGCCGCTCCCAGTCTGCAATGGGGCGCTCGAGATTCGGCGGCATCATTGCAACCACATACTTGCGGATGGACGGTTTGATCTCGATCGCACGTTCCCGGGCGCTCTTGCGGACGATCTGCTTATTGCCGCGGCTCTCCTCGGGGACGTTGATCAGCACATCGCCCAGGACCTTGCACTGGCAGGAGAGCCGAACCTGCCCGATCTCCCAGCCCCGATCCTTCAGCAGCTTCGGCCTGCGCTCGAGATAGGCGCGTTCCGCCTGTCCCATGGGGGAGAGGTTCTCGCGCCTGGAATCAATGTTGTATTTCTCGAAGCGGCCTTCCTCCACCAGGATCATGCACTTCCCGCAGGTGGCATTCTCGGCGCAAATCGACTCGATCTCCACGCCCAGCTCGCGCGCCGCCGCCCGGACGGAGGTGTCTTCATCGACCTGCCCGCGGCGGCCGGAAGGCTGGAGGATGACGGTATGTTTTTTGGTCATAATATCTCTGGGTAGGGGACGGGGTTCAGCGTCCGCTACGGATTACGGCGGGGGATCTCGATCTTTGCAAACTGGGTCTCCAGCTCCGACACCAGCGCCTCGGCCACCTCTTCAGGCGTACCCTCACGTTCGGTCCATTCCCCGCGCCGATACTGTGCCGAATAATCGTCGGTGGAAGTTAACCCTTCGGCCATTGCGTAGGCATCGATGGCATTCTGAATTTTTTTGGAGAGCTGTTTCTTGACGGTGCGCCCATCCCCTTCCACGGTGACCGAGGAGGGAATGTGCTTCCAGTAAAAGATACGATAACGAGCCATGAAATTTTCCTCAAGGATTATATATAATTTTCGCAGGTGCGGATTGTACGTGAAGTTTTGATGCGGGTCAATGCAAAAAACAACCCCGCATTCGCGGGGCTAGAGAAGACTGCGTTCCCGGAGGATCAGCCAGGTGGAAAAAACCAGAAAAAGTAGATTGAGCAGGGCCCCCGTCCAGGTCCAATGGTATTGTTTTGTGTAGGTCCGGTTGGGATAGGCCCCGAAGCCGCGTGATTCAATGGCCAGAGCGGTATTCTCCGCCTTGCGGAGTCCGTTCACGATGACGGTGAACATATAGCGCTGCCAGAGACGGAAGCGATGGCGTATGAGAGAATTGGAAGCACGACCGCGGATCGCATGCGCGGATTTGACCGCCTCCACCTCCTGCTGGACGATGGGCAGGAAACGCAGTGCCAGAAAGATCGCAAAGGCAAAACGGTACGGCATGCCGATGCGCACCAGCCCGGTCATCAGGTCGCGAATATCCGTGGTCCAGATAAAGATGAAGGACGCCAGGACCATGATCGTGATGCGCAGGAAGAATTCCAGGCCCCGCTCAAAGCCCTGCTGTCCAAGTGTGAATGGGCCGATCTGGATGGAGGTTGTGGACGGGGTTGTGAAGAGATTGACCACAAAAAGCAGCGTTCCCATGACCAGGATAATGGGCAATGCGCTAAACAGGGACTTAAGAGGAATTTTTGCCAGCACGATCACAATCAGCAGGAACCCCAGCATCATGGCGCGGGCTTCATTGCTCTGCAGCTGGAAGGTAACCAGAATCACGAGAATGACCCAGAGCAGCTTGCTTAGTGCATCGATGCGTGTAAAGAACGTGCCGTTGTCGATATAGCGCAGGGAATATTCGCTCATTGCATCGCTCCCAGAAAATCCTCCACCGTGTTGAGACCATCGGGAACGGATCGTCCGCGTGCTCGCAGACCGTCGACGAGCCGGCGCAGGGTGGTGGTGCGGAGCGACGCGAGCTCCAGAGCTTCTGGAGATTGGAATAAATCGTTCGGCCGCCCGTCGAAGACTTTCTGCCCGTTCGCCATCACAATGGCGCGCTCGATATGGGAATCCACCAGGCGCATGTCGTGCGTGATCATCAGGATGGTGATGCCTTCCTCCCTCAGCTTATTGATCAGGTTCATCAGGCTTTCCGTCAGGCGGCGATCCTGCCCGTAGGTTGGCTCATCCACGATCAACAATCTGGCACTGCCCGCGATCAACATGGTCGCGACGCCGAGTCTCCTTTTGGCACCCGCGCTCAACGAGAAGGGATGGCTATCGGCGGTCTCTGTAATTTCCAGCCGCTCCAGCATTGCCTGTACGCGCTTCGCCACGATGTCCGGATCATCGATCCCCTGAGCCAGCAGACTATATGCCAGCTCGTCATGGACGGTATCGCAGAGAAACTGGTGTTCAGGGTTTTGAAAGACCAACGCGATCTGCGTAGCCAGATCCTGCACCTTCCACTTCCGGGCGTTGCGGCCAAACATGGTTAGCTCGCCCCCGGTCGGCTTCGTCAGCCCGACCAGCAGTTTGCTCAAGGTGCTTTTCCCGGCTCCGTTCTGTCCCACGATGGCCACGATCTCCCCCTGGCAAATGTCGAACGAGACGCCGCGCAGAGCCTGGAAGTGATTGCCATACTTGAATTCCACGTTCTCGGCGTGAATCAATACTTGCTCCAGGTTGGCTGGTTTTTCGAAGCGCCTGGGCAGGCTAAAGTGTACATCCGTGAACGCATCCACAGCTTCTTCGACAGTGATGGGGATTTGCTTCAGCGGCTTGCCCATTGCTTTCAAGCGCAGGCCGATCTCGGTCGTTTCCGGGAGCCAGACTCCCAGCTCGAGCATTTTCTCCCCATGCTCTGCAGCGACCTGCCGGGGATCTCCCTGGGCGACGACGCGTCCCCCGGCGAGCAGGATCATGTTGTCCGCCTCGGCCATGAATTCATCCAGGTCCTTGGTGACCAGCACAACGGACCGGCCCTCCTCGCGCAGCCGCAAAATGAGCTCATGGACGGAATGAGTGGTGGCGGGGTCCAGGTTGGCGGTCGGTTCATCCAGCACGATGAGCGGAGTCTGCATGGCGATCACAGCAGCCAGTCCCAGCTTTTGGGTCTGGCCGCCGGAGAGGGCCCACACCAGGCTGTTCCTTAGATTTTGCATGCCCACATATTCAAGGGATTGACTGGTGATTTTCCGAATCTCTTCAGGCGGCCGGCGCAGGTTCTCAGGACCGAAGGCGATCTCATCCTCGACCTTGAGCGTGGCAAACATCCACTCGGGGTCCTGAAACAGCATCCCTGTGGACTTGGCCAGCTCCTGCACGGGCGTCGTGGACACATCCTGTCCATCCACTGTGACCGTGCCAGTCAGCTTGCCGCCCAGGATCTGGGGGATAATACCGTTGAGCAGCATGCACAGGGTGGATTTGCCGGAACCTGAAGGCCCGACCAGGAGCGTGAAAGAACCACGCCGCACGGTCAGATTTATATCCGACAGTGCGGGCGTGGTCTTGTCGTAATGGGTATAGGTTACCTGATCAAACTGGACGAGAGGTTTGTCAGTTGAAGTTGTATCACTCGTCACAACGAATCCACGTGTTCAATGTTAATTTTCAGCTCTGCGCCGCGTGGCCCGCAGCAGCCCCGTGTTCTCGATCAGTTTGCCCAGCCAGTAGCCAAGCAGACCGGAAAAGAAGAAGCCGGAGATGAGATTGATCGGGACGGCGATCAGATAATCGGTCAGAGAGCTCCAGCCATACAGCAGGTAGCTCCACAAGGTGCCAAACTGGGACGCGCCGGCGCCGGCCAGGGCAAAGGCGAGCCAGCCAAACTTGCTGTAGTTGGCCATCCACATGACAAATTCCGCGCCCAACCCCTGGGTGAGGCCCCAGCCCAGGGTAGCGAGCCCGGCCTGATTACCGAGGAGAGCTTCGACAGAAGCTTCGATGAGGCCAATGATCAGCATGGAACCGGATTTACGGACCAGGAAATAGGCAAGCAGGTACGCCCACATAAAGGTGCCCTGCAGCGCCGCGCCATAGATCGGGCTGACACTGTTGGCAGCATACCAGACATTTCCCATCCAGGTATTGATCACACCTGCCAATGCCCCCAAAACGGCCATGATCACAAGATCAGAAGTCGTGTATTTGAAATTGAATCCGCCCTTGGTGGTTGGTTCCGATTTGACTGCCCGGAGGATCAAGCCAAGCACAACGAGAACGGCCAGATTGATGGCCAGGATGACAGGGGTACTCATTTTTCAACCTTTCTCTGCAAATGGAATTTGGTTTTGTCAGGGCGGCTGCCCTGCTACGGCCTCAGCAGGCTCTACATCTTTAAACCCATGTCTTTCAATTCCGATTTGACTTCCTCGTACATCTTTTGCCAGAAATCAAGAGGCTCGATGCGGCTCATATCATAGACTTCTTCGAAGGCTTTGCCCGGGTTGCCATTCTCCTGGGTAAAGACGTGCTCATATTTTGGCAGCAATTGGAGGACAAACTCGTTCGCCTCCTTGCGGGTCATTTTCATGCGGTGGGTGGCCAGGGCGACCTCCGCCATCAGGCGGGCTTCCAGGCCCGAACAGTTGGGCAGGTTGCCGTCCGCCGAGCCGCAGCCTTCCAAATGGCCACCGCTCACCGCATTGACAATGCTGTTGGCCGCCGTTTCATACAGCAGCTCTTTTGTGCCCGCGCCAGACTTCGGATAGATATCCGAGACGATGATGGTTGGCGCATGGCGGGCGAAAGCCTGGGCGGTGGCATTGATCACCCAGAGTACTTCGCGGGTGGAGGTTGCTATATGGCGCACATGGATGGGGTGGAGGATATGGTAATCGGCCAGGCAGGTAATATTGGCGATCAGATAGGAGGCTACATTGACCACCGCCGAACCAGCCGGGCCGCCACCCAGGCCACCGACGATCACACAGGGCAGCGAAGCATTGATCATGCCATATTCCAGCGAATTGACCGCCCGTGAAATGTTGCGATGGTCCATCTTCAATTCATTGAGCATTGGGACCAGATGCGAATCACAGGGACGCAGATAATCGGGATGTGCCGCGGCGAGGTCGCCCAGCTCGGAGACACTCGACTGCGCGGCCAGCATGCCCATTCCGGCGCGCCCGACCCGTTTAAGTCCCTGGCGCATGTATTGCAGCTCGCGGCGGGTGGATACGATCTCGATCGGGTTTCCGGTCCTGACTTCGCGGCCATCGACTTCGGTCAGGGTGCCGCAGGTGGCCAGGTCAATCAACGGCTCCTGCATGTAGGACATGACATTGGCCAGGAACATGCGCTCGGGAACGGGAGTCCCGGGGGAGCCGCCGAAAAAGAGGGGAGGCCGCTCATCGTCCAGGCGGCGGGCGTAGAGCGTACGCGCATCCTTGCCTTCGCCCATAAGGACGGTTTGCGGCATATTCCGGATGCCCTCATCGATCTCCTCCTGCGTGATCTGAATGATCAGCTCGGTGGAACGGCTGTAGGCTCCGACTTCCACCGCCAGCTCATAGCCGGCTTTGAAAATACATTCCGAGAGCGAGGGGTCGTCGGTCACCAATTCGTTCTTATCCCACTCCAGCTTGTATTTCTTGACCAGCCGCCTGGCGGTCATGGCGATCTTTTCCAAATCCCAGTTTTCCTCGGAAATATACGGACCGTTATGGGCGCGATCAAGAATATCAAGATAATTTAGCATGGAGGAACTCCCGAAGTTTGACTTTTTATTAAGAAGCGGTGGATGTATCGAGCATCTTTTCGCGCGCCAGCTTGACTGCATCAGCGGCATTCTTGGCAGTACCGTCTGCTCCGATGGCCCTGGCCCAATCGGCGTTCACGGAGGCGCCCCCGACCAGCACAATATATTTCTGACGAATGCCACGCGCTTCCAGCATCCTGATCAGATCTTTCATGAAAGGCATGGAGGTCGTCAGCAGGGCGGAGAGACAAATGATATGGGCCTCGATCTCCTCGGCCTTCTCGATGATGGATTTAAGTGGGACATCCACGCCCATATCGGTCACCTCAAAGCCAGCTGCAGTCAGCATGGACGAAACGATATTTTTGCCAATATCGTGGATATCGGTCTGTACCGTGGCGGAGATCACCCGGCCTTTGACCTGTCCGTCGCCTCCAGCATACTTCTCAAGCAGCACCGGCTTGACAACTTCCATCGCCCCTTTCAGGGCGCGCCCGGCCATCATTAATTCAGGAAGAAAATACTCGTTTCGCTCAAAACGTTTCCCCACTTCATCCGCGCCGTCCATTAACCCCTTGTTCAAAATCTCCAGCGGATCGACATTGGATTCCAGGGCCTTCTGGGTGGCTTCGATGGCATCCTCGGCTTCACCGTCGATCACAGCAGTGGAAATGGCCTGCAAGTGTTCGTTTTCAGACATGCGATCTCCTGTGTTGGCTGGCTGGGACAATCCATCAAGAATACCTGATCATCCCCCAGGCGGCCGGATCGCCCGTGATTCAAATTTGTGATGTGCACGCCATTTTATGATACTTGTTTAGCTGGGTCAATAGCAGAGATATCAATTTGTTTCTTGGAAGCATTTCAATGCGAATCCCAGAAAGAGACGAATAACACGAATTTTAAAGAGTTATTGCGCCATTCGATCATTCGCGTTAAAGATTCTTTCGTGATTAGGATGATGCCGCAAGCGCGTTCCCTGCCAGCCAGCCTGTTGTCCAGGCAGATTGAAAGTTGAACCCGCCGGTCAAACCGTCGATGTTCAGCACTTCACCGGCGAAGAACAGGCCCGATACGATGCGGCTTTGCATGGTCTTGAAATCGACTTCATTCAGCTTCACCCCGCCGCAGGTGACAAACTCCTCCTTGAACTGCCCCTTTCCTTCAATGGTAAATTCACCGGCGGTGAGCTCCTGGGCCAGTTTGCGCAGCTCTGCCTTTGAAACATCCCCCCAGTTCTTATCCCCGATGAATTGGACCAGTTGTTTCCAAAGTCTTGCAGGAATCTGCGAAAAAGCCTGCTGGACGGAAACTTTTTTGCGTGTGTTGTCAGGCCAATCCTTGTTCCTCTGTAAAACTTCGAGGGCTTTCTCAAAAGGATAATCGCCGAGCCAGTTCACATTCAGCTTTGCCTGGTATTTTCGCTCGTGCAGCTCACGTGCCCCCCAGGCTGAGACTCGCAGCACAGCGGGTCCGCTCAAGCCCCAATGTGTGATCAGGAGAGGGCCTCGTTGGATAATGGAGTCCATCCTGAGGATCACATCCTCCACTGAAACACCTGCCAGACCGGCGATGCGCGCGTCGGTGATATTGAACGTAAACAGCGATGGAACCGGTTCATCGATGGCGTGGCCGAGGGAGTGGAGGATCTCCAGGGTTTTACGATCGCCACCTGTGGCGATCAGCAGCTTCTGGGTCTGGAAAGAAAGAGCTTTCGCTTCACTCCGGACCTCGAGCCGGAATCCGTTTTTCGGGCTTTTTTGCACCCCAAGCAGGCTCGATCCGGTGCGGACGTGTACTCCTGCTTTTTTGGCCGCATCTCTCAAACATTCCACAATCGTGTCGGATGAGTCGGTCACGGGAAACATGCGTCCATCGGCCTCGGTCTTCAGCCTGACGCCTCTTGACTCGAACCATTCAACCGTATCTGCAGGCTGGAACCTTGTAAAGGCTCCCCGCAGCTCATTTGTCCCACGAGGATAATAGGTGACGAGTTGGGCGGGCTCGAAGCAGGCATGTGTGACATTGCAGCGCCCGCCGCCCGAAATGAGAACCTTGCCCAGCGTTTGAGAGGCTTTTTCGAGAACCAGTACGCGCAGGTCAGGGTTGAGCTCTGCGCAGCGGATTGCGGCGAAAAATCCAGCAGGACCTCCGCCGGCGATCACAACATCCCAGTTGGGCTGAATCGGTGCCATGCTGTCATTATAAACCGGCCATTAAATGACAGGACACCCGATTATTCGGGTGTCCTGTGGTTCAGCATTTCTTATTGGTCGGACGATTCTTCGGTCCCGAGCTCAGCCGTTCCCTTGGCGGAGGATGTTTTTCCCGTTTCCAGGAGGGACTTGAGCCGGATCAGGTCATCGTTCATTGCCTGCCGGGGATCGACCCCAAAGAGCTGGGCAACCGCGTGTCCCAGAACGCCGGCCGGGGGCAGGTATTCCATCTGCACGCTGACACGGGTACCGCCGTCCCGGCTGGGATCAAAGCGGACGAAGCCGGCGGTCTTCACCTGTGAGTCAGGCAGCGACTCCCAGGCAATCGATTCGTTCGGAATGTCACGCGTAATATGAGATTGGAATTCGACTGTAGAGCCTGCCGGTCCGGCCACCTGCCAGGTGGATACATCGTCCTGTACAGTGATGTCCTTGACATGGTTCATGAACAGCTTGAAGTTCTCGAAGTTGCGCCAGAACTGGTACACCTCATCGATCGGTGCATCGATGGTGATGGCCTTCCGCACTCGGATCAGATTCTCACCCCCCACACCCAGTAAGCTGCGCGTATCCATGTTTGTAACGCTGCGGGCCGTGATGATCAAACCGGCCGTGCTGAGCAGCGGCTTTGACAAACCACTGCGTCTTAATCCATAGAGTGTCAGCAGGCTTCCGCCCACCCCGCTCAGCAGACGTGTGGCAGGTGACCAGTTCTGCTGCATCTGGGAACCAGTCTGGCTGCCCGTGGACATGCCTGCCTGCAAGGTTGGGATATCCTGTGGGTTATCAATAGGCTGCAGCTCATCCTCCACACCATGGACGCCGCGCGTGCGGGCTACGGCCTTCAGGATGGCATCCCGCTCACTCCTCAGGACGGGTCCGCTCAGGTAGATATATCCACCATCGGCGCGAACGTCAATTCCGCGGGTGTTGCCCGGAATGCGTCCAAAATTGGACCGTACCCGCTCCTCCAGAATCCAGTCCGGGGCTTCCTGCTCGCTCAGCCGGGCAGTCATCTCAGAGAGCACGCCACGCGTCCGGTTGCGAAGGTCGCGTTTTCCCATATCGATGGAATCATCCAGGTCGCTGATCCATCTGTTGATCTGGTTTTGTACCATCGCCCGCCTGCGACTTCCCTGTTGAGGGTCAAAGAAATACATCAAGCCGGCGCCCAAACCGATTGTTGTCACCAATGTCTTGAGTCTCATATGTGCCTCCTAATCATCGTTAAACTGTCAGTACTATTAAATACGAATTGGAAGCAAAATTTGATTCACCCCAGCTTCTTAATTTTGGAATTTGAGAGTTCTCTTATTTATTCAGGACGGCGCCCTTTCCCTTGGAAGGAACCTCCTCATCTGGCCCGGAGGTCTCCCGGGCGTTCCGGCTGGTCAAATAAAGCAAACGCAGGACCTTTAGGTCGTCGTAACTTAATGTACCGCTCAATTTTTCAAAAACGGGCTTCAGATAGAGTGAGCCCAGCGCTTCAAAAGCTGCGAAGGCGGCCAGCTTTTGCTCCGGAGCTACCGGCGCAAGTTCGTTCAGAACTTCATGGTTGCGGATGGGATTCCCGGCCAGGGCATATTTTGTGAGATGTTCCAGGATGGTCGCCTGCGTGACCTGGTGACGGTCCATGAGTTGTTTGACTGTGACACCTTCGTTGAAGGCTTCTGCCACGAGACGGGTCCTTTCGCCGATCTCTGCATCCCTGCCCGCCTCTCTTTCTGTTCGAGTGGAAGTCATATTCTTTCCATTCGGAGCAGGGTGGGGGATCTCCTTTAATCCATGCTTTTCACAATACTGCCTGACGAGCTGCAAAAAGGCATCCCCATAGCGGCTTAATTTCACCTGACCCACGCCGGATAAATTCATCAGGCTGTCAGCAGATTGGGGATAATAGGCGGCCATTTCGATCAGGGTCCGATCCGAGAAAATGACGTAAGGCGGAACACCGGCCTCGTCCGCCAGTTCCTTGCGCTTCTGCCGGAGCAATGCAAAGAGGGCGCTGTTGTACTCGATATCCGATTTTTTCTTTCCCTCTTTCTTTACCCGTTCCTTCGCATCCAGAATTACCCCTTTTACAGGGGAGCGGCCATTCAGCACTTCCAGCCCCTGCGTTGTAACGCTCAAGGTTTGGTACTCGCCAACCTGTTTGAGGTAACCCATTGTCAAAAGCTGGCGGGCAATATGCATCCACTGCTTGCGGTCGAGCTCCACACCGGTCCCGTGTATAGAAAGCTTTTCATGACCCCATCGTAAAACCTTTTCATTCCTCGACCCGAGCAGGATATCGGTAATGTGACCGGCGCCAAACTTTTCATTGACGCGTTTCACGCAGGCAATGAACTTCTGCGCAAAGACTGTGATGTCGACCAGGTCGGTGGCGGCCGAGGTGCAGTTGTCACAATTGGAGCAGTTCCGGACCTCCGTTGCTTCTCCAAAATAATTGAGCAGTGGCTTCCTGCGGCAGGTTGTCTCATCCTCGGCGTAACGCACGATGGCATTCAAATGCTGGATGGCCACCTGTTTTTCATTGCCACTTTTTTGCTCGATAAAGTAGTTGAGCTTGGCGGCATCCGAGTAACTGTAAAGAAGCGTGCAGTGCGCAGGCAGGCCGTCGCGACCGGCGCGGCCGATCTCCTGGTAGTACCCCTCGATGCTTTTCGGCAGGTCATAATGGATGACAAAGCGCACATTGGGCTTGTTGATGCCCATGCCAAACGCGATCGTGGCGACGATGATCTGCACATCGTCGCGGATGAAATCCTCCTGGTTCCTGCGCCGCTGCCCCTCCTCCAGGCCCGCGTGATACGGCCGGACCGAATAGCCCTTGGAAGCGAGATGGGCGGAAAGGTCATCGACCTGTTTGCGTGAGAAACAATAGATGATCCCGGATTGGTCCCTGTAACGCTCAAGCAGCTTGATCGTCTGCGCGACCGGCTCACGCTTGGGAAGGACTTCAATGTATAAGTTCTCACGGTTGAAACTGGCCACAAATTCATTCGTGGTGGCAAACTTCAGCGTGGTGCGAATATCCTGGCGAACCCTGGAGGTGGCTGTCGCTGTCAGTGCGAGACAAACGGCACCGGGGAACCGCTTTCGGATTTCAACAATCTGTCGGTATTCAGGGCGAAAATCATGGCCCCATTCCGAGATGCAGTGCGCCTCGTCGATGGTAAGCAGATCGACCTTTACGGAGGAGAGGAGCGAAAGCAGGCGCGGGCTGAGCAATGTTTCCGGGGCAACATAAAGTAACTTCACTCTGCCGCGCCGCACATCCTCCATATTCTGTTGATATTCCTGCGGCGAGAGCGAACTATTCAGGAACAGGGCGGGTACCCCGAAAGCCCGCAGCTGTTCCACCTGGTCCTTCATTAAAGAGATCAAGGGAGAGACAACCACGGTCAAGCCTCCCAGAAGAAGGGCCGGGATTTGATAGCACAGGGACTTTCCGCCGCCTGTCGGCATGACTGCCAGGGTATCGCGGCGCGCCATTACGTTTTCAATCACCTCCTGCTGGAGCGGGCGGAAGGTGTCATAGCCAAAAGTATTCTTTAAAAGGAAAGGGGGATTGAGCAGGTTTTCGAGAGATGCCATTCTGGGTTCCTGGGAGGAGATTGGTCGATTATACAACCTGTAGGTGAGCGAATAATAAAAAGGCCCTCTCAATTTTGAGAGGGCAGGTTTGCAATTCAATCAGGTTCTTTGTTTACATGCTTTCTCTCAGGCATTGTCCGGTGAATGATTCTTTAACATTCGCCACCTCCTCGGGCGTGCCCTCTGCGATTAACTGGCCGCCTTCCACGCCGCCCTCGGGACCCAGGTCGATCACCCAATCCGCGGTTTTGACCAGGTCAAGGTTGTGTTCGACGAAGATGACGCTGTTGCCGGCATCCACGAGGCGCTGCAAGACTCGCAGCAG
>JBLNAU010000661.1:0-3425 GCA_050259515.1 Syntrophothermus sp. | reverse complement strand
AAAATAGCTGGATCTTTCGACATCACCCTGACCGGTCAAAATCAACCAGGATCCGTACAGGGCTGCCATTGCACCGATCCATGCCCCGGCCAACGAAACCAGGCTGCCACGCATCCCCGATCGTTGCATGGATGGAAAAAGCATCGCCGCCAGGACAGCGCTTAGGATGCCCAGCAGGGAGTTGATACCATCGTTCAAGGAACCCATGGATGAAAAGAAGCGCATGTCCAGGAAGAAACTCATAAAAAATAACAATAAACTAACGACTGCAAGGACGCCTATCACCCCGATAGCCATCAGGAATCCACCGGTGCCTTTGGATGTAAAACCGTTCATATAACTCTCCTTACTTCTAATGCTGGATAGAGCCCATTTCAGGTTCTTATTTTATCTTTTCTTTTGAGTTCCGAGCAACTGGCAGGCCAGACCGTCTCCGCCCTTTCGCGCCACCTTCAATTTTGCAATGAGGATGTAAAGAATGGATATGGGAGAAGGAACGAACGAATGTTATCCTGTTTGCAGCAGGTCATCTCTTCTCTGCCCTCCCAGCAGGCTCCAGACAGCCTCAGCCAGTATCCGGTAACCGGACGCAAGCTGAACGTAAGATGGACGCAGGATGGACGCAGGATGAATTGAGAAGGTTGATCTGTGAATTTACTCCCCTGAGGTAAGCTTGGCAAAAGTCGATCTGCAATCCGTTATCAAATCACTCTCCGGCTCGCTGGATAAGGAGGATCAATACACTTTTCGGCGCACCAGGAAAGGTAAGACCATCCTAATCAAAAAACCAGACATGTCCAGGGTCCAATGGAGCCCGGCGCAGGAAGCAGGCCGCAGGAAGATGGCGGATGCAGTTGTCTTTGCAAAAGGAGTACTGGCCGATCCGAAGCTGAAGGCGGCCTACACCTGGAGGGCCAAAAGGAAGGGCAGTGATGCCTTCCATCTGGCCATCTCGGAGTACATGCGCCCACCCAAACACCACTAGGCTCGAGACAGCCCGGCTTAGTTATGACTGTGTGTGATCCAGGAGTTCACCACCATGGTAAATTCCCCGACCTGCTTTCCGTCTGCAATGACGGCATACCGGTCGAAGTTGGCCTTCGGCGAGGAGACTTTCCGCACGTAGATATCGCCATAGACCGGCTCGAGCAGAACATGGGTATGGCTCCCGCCGCTTTCAAGCTCTTCCACACATACCAACCCGTATTTTCCATCCACTTCCACCCGCTCGAGACAACAGAGCTGCCCGGCATAGTTGTCATAGTGAAAGTTCTGGATGGCAATAAACTCAATATGTTCACCCGGGGCAAAGAGGGTCATTTTTACCTTCCTGGAGACTGTAATATTCAGGGGCGGCTAACAATGCAGCCGACCCTCCCATTTTGAACCACAATCCCCTGCCCGGGAATGGACAAAAGTCACCAATCCCCAAAAACATTCTCTCAATCCCAAAATGGATGGAACTTTCATTAATGTCTTCTAAAAATAATCCCCCTGGAGCGGTTGTCTACATAACACCGATGAGAGGTGCCCGTTAAGCAGGACGAACTGAAACGCTGCACGGTGCATCCCAAGTGCCAGCAGATATCCAGAGGAAAGAAGGAGACTGATATGAAAGATCGCAAACATCAATATGATTATGAGCACGAAATGCAGCATGCAACACGTTCAGGTACGTCTGTGGTCACTGGTCTGTTGATCGGTGGTTTGATTGGGGCGGCAACCGCCTTGCTGATGGCCCCCCGATCCGGTGAAGAAACACGCGCTGAGATCCGAAACAAAGCGATGGAATATCGCGATCGCACCAAAGATGTTGTTAATGAAACCGTGTCCCAGGCAAAATCCAAAGCCGACCAGTTAAAGGAAGGCGTTGTGGAAAAGGCCGAGGAGCTCAAGCGCCGTGGCAAGCAAACAGCTACCCAACAGCTTGACCACATGGCCCAGGCGGCTGAAACTGGAAAGAGCAGAGTCCAGGAATACTAAGCGCTGGGCGATCAAGTGACAGCCTCCATGTACATGGGGGCTGTCATGTTTTTAATACGCTGTTCCCCTCTTGTCAAAAAAAAGAAATTATGTACAATATAGGAGCTTCGTTCAGGGTGCCCCCCTCACTCTGAACGAAGCATTTTAATTGCAGTTGGAGATCCTTCTTCTGACTAAAAAATCTGTCAACCTTAACTCAGGGGACGTATGATATATATGGGATAAAGCGGAAGGGATAGGCACTGAAAATCACCAGCCAGACCTGACCGCAGTCTTCCAAAGAAGAAACTACACACCACATCGATCCAAAGAAGCAAAAATCTCATGTCGGTTACCGGTATCCTGATAGCAGAATATGACAGCTCGGTCGCCCGGGAGCTGACCGCACACCTGGAAGGCTTTGGCTACCGGGTGCTGGGAATTGCCTGTTCCAGTGAGGATGCACTGGCAAAGATCCAGGAGCTCAACCCCGATCTTGTCCTCATGAACATACGCCTGAAGGGGACGATCGATGGGATCCAGACCGGCAGTTTGATCCGCAGTTACCGGGATATTCCAATCGTCTATGTGGTCAACACCGGCAGCCAGGCTACCATCCGGCGGGCGGGCGCCACCGAGCCTTTTGGCTACATCTTCAAACCCTTCGATGACCGGCGGATCTTTGCCACCATTGAGACGGCGCTGCTGCGCCATGATTTGGAAAGCAAGCTGCATCAGAGCAGGCAGTGGCTGAATACCACTCTTACCAGTATCGGCCACGGAGTGATCGCCACCGATGAGCGCGGACAGGTCAGGTTTATCAATCCCACCGCCATGGATCTCACCGGCTGGCACTATCCGGAAGCCATTGGAAGATCCCTGACCGAGATCTTTTCCATTTTCGACGAGAGCACCCGGGAGCCGATTAATGTTCTCCATGCCGGTGATTCGTCCAACCCGGCAGAGGAGAAAAGAGGCTTCACCGGTTTCCTGCATCCTAAAGACCGAAAACCGATTCCGATCGAAGCAAACAGCACTTCCATCCGGGATGGCAAGGGGGATGTCTATGGCCGGGTGCTGGTTTTCCGGGATGTGACCCGCCAGCGGGAGATTCTGCAGGAGGTCAAGCGGCGGGCCGAGCAGGCCGAAGCCCTGGTGCAGGTGGCCTCCCACCTGGATGCCCACCTGGAATTGGACCACGTTCTGAACACGATCTGTGAAGTCACCAACCGGACCATCAAGGCTTCGGGCACGGTGGTGCTGCTGCACGGAGAACGGAAGGATACCCTGCAAAGCAGGGCGTCCTTCAGCCATGACCCGGCACTGAGGGCCTATAACGGCACCCGTTTTGAGGTCCCGACCCTGCTTTTTGACGGTCTGCTATCCCGGGAAAGGCCTGTCATTGTGATCGAGAACATCCAGGAACATGCCGAGCTGCCCTTTTACGAGACCTATAAAAAAAT
>JBLNAU010000660.1:0-8066 GCA_050259515.1 Syntrophothermus sp. | reverse complement strand
GTATTCGGTGTTAGCAGATCCCCGGAAAGATCCCATACCTGGACATTCCCTTTTCCGTCACTGGCGATGAACTGCTGATTGTTCGGTGAAAATGCAATGGATTGTATGCCGATGGGAACTTTAGCGGTTCTCAACGATCGATTTTCAACATTATAGATTGCGATCTCATTGCCCTCCATGGAGAGGCCAACGAATTTTGAATCCGGACTAAATACAAGATGCTGTACGCTCGACTTGAGATCGAGCGGGCTTTGCTGGGAGATCTCCCCTGTTTCTGGATTCAGTTTGATCAACCAGACAAGGTCTTCACTGGAATAGGCGATCCACTCCCCGGATGGACTGTATTGAACGTTGGACGCAGCCCTCCGGAATGGAAGCCACTGCTGCCGGACACCCAGCAGAGAAAGATCCCAGATATTGATGGCCCCGCTTTTATCTGCCGAGACAAGATATCTGCCATCACTGCTAAAGGCAACAGCCGCGCCGCTGTCTCTTAGGGGAATTTGAAATATCTGTGATCCCGTGGTTCTGTCCCAGATGCGGGTGGTTCGATCCTCGCTCGTCGTTGCCAGCCACTGCCCATTCGGACTGACAGCGACTTTGCTTACCGCGCCATCGTGTGACATGCTAAGCAGCTCCTTGCCGTTCTCAACATCCCAAACCCGAGCCCGGTGATCGTCCGCCCCGGTAAACAGCCAGCTTCCATCCGGGCTGAATGCCAGATCCCTGACCGTGCTCTGGGTGAGTATCTGCAGAAGCTGTTTTCTCTCCTTCGGGCTGATGATCACAACACGATTGTCGTTTCCGGCGGTGGCCACTTTACTGTTGTCGCGGCTGAATGCAATTGCCACGGCTCCGCCTTTATGGTCGGATGGTGTAATAGAATCCCCTTTGGCTCTCAAATTCCAAAAAGTGATGCTCCCGCCTTCAGAGCCTGCCACCAGCTGGGATCCGTTGCGGGTGGAGCCAAACACGTTGGGTCTTGTGCCGGTCGCCAGCGAAGCCGTAATATTGCCGGTATCCCAATTGAAGACAGGGATCTGCTTATCCTCATAAGCAACTGCCACCTGCTTCCCATCCGGGCTAAAACCAACAACACGCACGGGTGTTTCCGCTGAAAGTGGTTCATTTCCGCCAAGTCCATCCTTCACGTCCGCAACCTTTACATTGCCCTGGCCAGCCTTGGGTTTTACCCGCTGATACCTGTGCAATACGTTTCCCTGATGGCCGGCATCCAGGATCTGGACGATGCCGGATTGATCTCCCGTGATGATCAGGCTGCCGTCGGGGCTGAAGGCTACGGCGTTAACCGGCTGACCTGCAGGGGTGCAAAAAAGCTCTTCACCACTGATCGTGTTCCAGGCACAGGTTGTTCCATCTGCGCTGGCTGTTGCAAACGTATCGCCCTTCAGGTTGTATGCAAGGTCATTGATATTCCGCTGCTTTGAGATCTGTGGCGCAACGGGAAGGGGCAGCATGCTGATATTCTTTCGCAGGACTTCCTCCGCTTCATCTGTCCTGTACTTTTGCATGGAGTCAATGGCGAACAGAATGCTGGTATATAACTCTCCAGGCCTGCTTTGGTAGATCTGGGCCCTGGCCGCGCTCCGCTGAGCCTGGGCTTTCTGCCTTTCCTGTTCGGCAATGCTCTTCTCGGCCCTGGCAGTTGCCGCATTATTATCAGCCAGGACCTTGTTTGCCTCGGCGGTGACGCGTTGTTGTTTAAAGAGGTCCGCATTTGTGCTTGCTCGAAATTCATTTGCCTGCGCTGTCACCGTCATTCGCTGGGCTTCATTGGAGTTATTCACCGCAATAAATGTCAGCACGATCATGATAATGAGTGTGACCCCGGTCACGACGAGCACGATGTTCCGGGTTCTTTCCGTTCGCTGGCTAAACTCAATATATTTGCGCTGAAGATCTGTGGGAATGGGATCCCGGGAAGTGTACGTCTTGAGCATATGCTCGGCGTTCCGCAGATCCCTGCCGCGCAGAAGCAGGCTGGTATCCTTCTTGCGATGCCATTCCAGCGCACGGACCTGTAATCTGCGGTGCTCCTCAAGCCAATCCAGATCGAGCTCGATGGCGGTCTTGACCTTGGCCAGCCCTTCCTCAAAATTGTCCGTCTCGCGGATGAAGGTCCAGTTAAGTTTACGAATCTCCTCAATGGTGTCTTTGGGGTTAACGTCGCGCAGGACAATGGGGATGATCCGTTTGTGATTTGACACGGCACGCGAGATTTCCACCTTGCAAACTTCGGATGAAATGGAATCCGGGCTGATCAGAAAAACGAAAACATCCGCCTCTTCAATGCCGGTAAAGATCTGGTTCAGCCAGTCCGCAGCCAGTGGAATGTCCTCCCAGTCCACCCAGACTTCCTGGTCCATGGACCGAAACCCTTCCACCAGTTTTCTGGCAGCCACAGAATCTTTTCTTGAATAGGAGACGAATAATTTGGCCATGGAACACCTTTGATCAATTCTGTTTGGATGAAATGCAACCCACCATTCCTGGATGTTGCCCCAATTTTATCAGTGCCGGGTGGATTTTCCAGGTGCCTGGATGGTAAGATTATGATGATTTGGACAGCAACCTGGGATGGTTATCCAGGTCGCTGGTTTATAATCCGGCCCATGCAATCACAACCTGATCCTCACCAGTTTACCCGGGATGCCTGGAATGCGAACGCGGAGGTCTGGGACGCACGCATGGGGGACGAAGGCAACGACTTCTTCAACCTGCTCTGCTGGCCTGCTCTCGTTTCACTCCTGAGCATCCGTCCCGGTTACCGTTACCTGGATATTGCCTGTGGCAATGGCCTGGCCTCCCGGCGGCTGGCCGCGCTCGGCGCCCAGGTAACCGCCTTCGACTTTTCGGCCAATCTGATCGAGAGAGCAAAAGCGCGTGAGAATCCCGGTTCTTTGATCAGTTATCAGGTCGTCGATGCCACGGACGAGCAGCAGCTTCTCTCCCTGGGTGAAGCTGCTTATGATTCAGCCCTCTGCAATATGGCGCTCTTCGATATGGCGAATATCGAAGTCCTCTTTCGGGTTCTTCCCAGGCTCCTCAAGCCGGAAGGAACGTTTGTCTTTTCGCTGACGCATCCCGCATTCAATAATGCTTCCTCCATGCATGTCGTGGAGGAGATCGATTATGAAGGCGAAATCAAAACAGTCTATTCCGTAAAGATCTCCCGCTATATGACCCCTTATCACGCCAAAGGATTGGCCCTTCGCAACCAGCCGCAGCCGCAAATGTACTTTGAGCGTCCACTGCAGTACTATCTAAACCTTGGCTTCCAGAATGGATTTGTGCTGGATGGCTTTGAAGAACGTTCCTTTCCAGCGGATAGTCCACAGACCAGCCCACTGGGGTGGGGAGGCAGGTTTAGCGAAATCCCTCCAGTACTCGTCGCTCGCTTTCGGAAGAAGTAATGTTAAAGAAGAGAAGGTCACGGAACTGCGTGACCTTCTCTTCTTTGGTTTGTGCAAACCTACTTTCGGTATACAACCTCATATTGATAATCACCCGCCTTGAAATATACTGCCGCAAACCGGGCGGTGGCCTCCGGATCATACGGCGCACAGCTGAAGACATCCAGGTAAATGGCCCGGCTGGCATCCGCGAAGTGGGCGGAGATCAGGGAGGTTTCGATCAGCTGGGTCATGCTAAACCCCTGCACCCGCGGCTCATCGCCGAAGAATACCACCTGGGTTTCTCCATAGCGGCGCATCTTGATCCGGTCGCAGAGCAGGACGACGAACTTACGGATCGCCTCCGCGTTCTGCATCAGGGCCAGGTCGCAGTCATATAGATTTATGCAGGACGAAACGCCCCAGTATTCGACCTCGCTTTCCTTGCTCTCTTTTGTTCGTTCAATCGAATTTATCATTTATACAACTCTCTTCTAAAGAACTCAGGCAGGGCAAAGGCTGCCCTGTGAATATCTGGATTGATATAGTTGTTCAATCCTGGTGGGTAGGATGATTTCAACCCGGTTTCCCAGGGAGTATCGGAGACGTACATAAAGCCGATCCCGCCGCCCGGGTAGGTGGGGATATTCGCGTAGTAATATGCGGGATTCTTTGTCAGCGCTCTGGCAGCTTGGTAAATCTGTTTGATCAGAGCAGTGTCAAAGAACGGCTGTTCGCATTGTGTAGCGGCCGCCCCGCCCGGGACGAGGGCTCGCACCATCAGCTTATAAAAATCATCCGAAAACAGGCGCTCAGCCATGCCGATCGGATCGGTCGTGTCTGAGATGATTACGTCGAACTGGCCGGGGTTTTCCTCGAGAAAGCCAAAGGCGTCGCGCACGCGCAGGTTTGTGCGCGGGTCCGCCCACGGGTCTCCGAAGGATGCAGCGAAGTGCTCCCGTGAGAGATCCACCACCCGCTCGTCCAGCTCGCAGACGACAGCCTCCTGCACGGAGGGGTAGCGCAGCACCTGCTGCAGGGATCCACCGTCGCCACCTCCAACAATGAGGACGCGTTTTGGCTCACCGACGGCCAGCATTGGCACATGGACGATCATCTCGTGATAGCCCATGTTATCCCGTTCGGTCAGCTGGATGATGCCATCCAGGATCATGGCATTGCCGAAGAACTCGGTTTCGACAACCTGCAGATGCTGGTACTGGGTTTGTTCGTCCGCAAGGACGCGCTTGACCCGCAGTCCCTTGCGGTAATAGGGGTGTAGTTCCTCGGTGAACCAGATGCTCATAAGCGTAGCAATCCTGTGGATAAGCGTAGCAATCCTGTTGTGGATCAGGACCTAGAGGGGAAACGGAATCTTCTCAACTTCGGCCTCGCGGTCGATCTTGCGAAGCGAAAAATTGTCTGCACCGAGCGCTTCGCGTATGCGCTGGATCAGCGGCATCATATCCTTGCCGATCGCGCAGGTAAAAAGGTCGATGGCGCAGTAATCGTATTCGGGCCAGGCATGCAAACTTGCATGCGACTCTGCGAGAAGCAAAAAACAGGTAAAGCCATGTGGGCTAAACTTGTAAAAGCCCTCATCCACAACCGTCAGGCCGCTTTCACGTACGGCCTGCGCAAACAGCGAGTATGCCCGCTCGCCATCCATGAGGATCTCATGGTTGCAGTCGGAGAGATCGAATATAAAGTGCTCTCCAAGTTTCAAAGTCGCGTTCACTCACACCTCCAGGGTTACAAGATGCCGCCCGATCCATCGTTTTTTTGATTTCGACATAAGGGTACTTGTGGAAATACAAGTGAGCGATGGGTCAGGCGTTAAAAATAGAAAGAACCCATCCGAAGGCATCGATCTTTTCAATTTCAACACGATCCGCAAGATGTGTGCCTTGCGTAACGTGCGAAACCGCCTCGGGACAGACTCTGTTGTCGGACATTTATACTATGTCCTGTCTGGATGTCAATCTTTTTATAAGTATTTCTTTATCATAGAAATGACATGAGTTTCATAACATTTCCTGTAATCCACTATAATTTCGTGCCATTTGCAGAACTGTTATCTTTCAATGATGATCATTTATCTCATTATCGAATTCCTGGATGAGCTCGTCTTTGGTGTGGGCGAGGTGGCTCTGCCTCTCCTGCGCGATGACCTTTCTCTTACCTATACACAAATCGGTCTGCTTCTCAGCCTTCCTGGGATACTGGCGGTACTCGTTGAGCCGTTTATCGGCATCCTTGGCGATGTCTGGAAGCGCCGCATCCTGATTCTTACTGGCGGAATTCTTTTTACACTCTCATTGTTCATGACGAGCATCAGCAATTCCTTTTTTCTCCTGCTTGCGTCCTTTATTCTTTTCTTTCCCTCCTCGGGGGCCTTTGTTAGCCTCTCGCAGGCCAGCCTCATGGACTCCGCTCCATCCCGTCACGAGCAGAACATGGCGCGCTGGACCTTTGCAGGCTCGCTGGGCGTGCTGACGGGACCCCTGCTCCTTGGACTGCTGGTTTACATCGGGCTGGGATGGCGCGGGACGTACGCTGCACTTGCCTTGTTCTCCGCCCTGTGTGTGCTCGCGGCGTTAAGATTTTTACCGCCCGATGCCTTATCCGCTCCCACCTTTCCATCTTTTGGCAGCGTCTTTAACGGATTCCGGGCCGCTCTCCTGGCACTCAAACGGGGGGAAGTCTGGCGCTGGCTGCTCCTGCTTGAATTTGCAGATTTGATGATGGATGTACTTTTCAGCTATCTCGCTCTTTACTTCGTGGATGTGGGACGGGCCACAGAGACCCAGGCTGGATTTGCAGTGACCCTCTGGCTGGGCATGGGACTCCTTACAGATTTTCTTTTTATTCCTTTTATGGATCGCCAGAAGGATTCGTTAAAGTACCTGCGAACGACAGCGCTGCTGGAGATGATCGCCTTTGCCATCTTCCTCCTTGTCCCAGGTTTCCTGCCCAAGCTCGTGGCTGTCATCCTCGTTAACTTGCTGAACACGGGCTGGTACCCGGTTTTGCAGGGAAGGTTATACTCTAGCCTGCCGGGTCAAAGCGCCAGCATCATGGCCCTGGGTTCGGTCACGGCTCCACTGGCCAAGCTCTTCCCTTTCCTGATCGGGTTCGCCGCGGATCAATTCGGCCTTCAAACCGCCATGTGGATCCTGATCCTCGGACCGATCGCCCTGCTGTTCGGCCTGCCTCGTTCGACGGGTGCGCTGACCCCTACCTCTTAACCCATGCCTTACTCCCTTTATTGCCACATCCCTTTCTGCACGCACCGCTGTGCCTACTGCGATTTCAACACGTATGCCGGGCAGGAGGAACTCATCCCGGCCTATGTCAATGCCCTGTGCAGGGAGATTGATTATGCCGGCTCGAGCTGGTTTATTTCAGAGGAGAAGGGGAGGATGGGACAAGGGACTGTGCATACCATCTTCTTTGGCGGTGGAACCCCTTCATTGCTCTCTCCGGGACAATTTGAGCTCATCTTCCAATCCATTCGTGGCAACTTTCCCCTAACGGAGGATGCCGAAATCACCATTGAAGCCAATCCCGGGACTGTCTCATACGACAACCTAGTGAAGCTGCGCAAAATTGGGATCAACCGGATTAGCTACGGGGTCCAATCCGCCAATCCCAATGAGCTGCGGATGCTCGAGCGGGCGCATAGTTTTTTTGATGTCATCGAAGCGGTGACCTCCGCTCGCAAGGCTGGTTTTGATAACCTCAATCTTGACCTCATCTACGGTCTTCCTGAACAGACGCTCGAAGCCTGGCAGACCACCGTCCAGCGGATCCTCAACCTGCATCCGGAGCATATTTCCGCCTACGCTCTCACCCTCGAGCATGGAACACCTTTTGGAAGATGGTCGTCCAGAGGTTTAATCCCCCTCCCGGATCCCGACCTTGCCGCCGAGATGTACGAGTGGCTCAGTGAAACTCTGGAAACGGCTGGATATGTTCAATACGAGATCTCAAACTGGGCAAGAGATCATCAGCCTTCATCCATCATCCCTGGGTTCGCCTGCCGCCACAATGTCCAATACTGGCGCTCCCTTCCCTACCTTGCTTTCGGCGCGGGCGCTCATGGATATGCCAGTGGCTATCGCTATTCGAATCTTCTGCGGATCAAAACCTACATCGAGCGATTCTCAAATAGCGACCATCGCACGCTCCAGATGGAATTTCCCCGGTCACCGGCAACGGTGAACCTGCATAAACAATCCTTAGAGGACGATCTTTCCGAGTACATGCTGAACAATCTCAGGCTGGTACAGGCCGGTGTATCGGATGCGGATTTCCGGTCCCGTTTTGGGAGCGGGCTGATGGATGTCTATGCTGCCGAAATTCAGGATCTGGTTCGTGTTGGCTTGCTGGAATGGCAGGGCGACCTGATCAAATTGACAAAACGCGGGCGGCTGCTGGGCAACCAGGTCTTCGTGCGTTTTGTTTGAGAATTATCGGCTCGGATGTAGCGTTCCATTTCAATGTGAACTTGAAAAAGGAGGCAGAGCTCTGCCTCCTTTTTCAGATCCCCATTACGGTCCGCCGGATGGCGGGTGCGATATCGGTCAGATCTTTCATATTCTGAGTAAATAATTCCCTGGCTGTCTTCTCCCCGATGACCAGGGCGGGCAC
>JBLNAU010000659.1:0-3283 GCA_050259515.1 Syntrophothermus sp. | reverse complement strand
CGAAGAGGACGTAGATGAGGATGGCCATCCAGGCGTTGTTACGCAAGGCACCGGAGACCGCTCCCAGAACGGTCACAAGCGTGCCCGCCAGAGTCCCGACGAGCATGGCAACTGCCATATGTCTCTGTACTGCTTCATGAGTGACATCCTTTGCAAACCACAGAAGGAGGCCCAGGGTAAGCATGGCTGCCCCAAAGAACTGGGCAATCATTCGAGTGGATGTGTAGCTGTCCACACCGAACTGGCTGATTACCATGGCCGGTACCAACAAAAATGCCAGACCAAGCAAAAACGAGACAAAGGAATTGACCAGGAAAAGTGTCTTGTAACCCATATCATTCTCCTTGTTGAAATTATTGTTGACCTGAAAGCACTATACAGCACCCGGGCAAGGATTGGAAGGAAAATCAGCTCGTCCAGCCTTACATCCACTTAACAGGAAGATCCCCCATTGGTGTGGACCCATGAACAAAGACTTCATCGCTGGATGTACGATCGGGGCTTTTGCTCTTCGTTATCTTCAATTTACTGGCGGCGCACTTCAGCTCGGATTGTGAACTTGCCACCCTTTCTCCCAAGAGCTCCTGCGCCGATGGAAATCCCCGGCTCGGCCGGCCTCTTCGGATTTGCGAGAGTGGCAGGTTTATGTACCGGTAGACGTTCCATGCACTTGATCTGCTCCTTGATATGATCCTCGGCCTGGCATGGGTTATTCGCGCCTAAAAAACGACTCTTCCGAAATAATCCCTTTGTGCTATAATGCCGTCACTATGCGACACCTGTATCGCTTCGCCAATAATAAGAACAACGATAATGACGATCTTCGAATCGTTGGGCGAAGCCTTGCTGGTTGACAAGTAAGAACAGAAAAGGAAACCGATCGCCCAACGCAAATGCGGAGGGCGATTTATTTTGTCTATCACCATCTGTCATTGCGAGGCGCCCACAGGGCGGCGAAGCAATCTTATGGAATATCATAACAAGTGTCCGATTGCGCGTGGACCGTGTGCGGCCTGGCTCTGCTCGCAACCCCGGCTGCTATCGCCGGGGCAATGACACCCAAAGTAATGGAGGCGCATCATGTACAAAACTCATTCCTGTGGCGAGCTTCGAGCCACCAACGCCGGCCAAAAAGTGACCCTCGCCGGCTGGGTCCACCGGCGGCGGGACCATGGCGGTGTGATCTTTCTGGATCTACGCGACCGGTATGGCGTCGTTCAGGTGACCGTGAATCCCAATGCATCCAGGGAAACCCTGGAACACGTGGCCAATGTCCGCATGGAGTGGGTGCTGCAGGTCACAGGCACGGTCCAAAAAAGACCGGCCGGGATGCAAAATCCAAAGATGCCCACCGGCGAAATCGAGGTCATCGCCGAATCGGTTGAGGTCTTGAACACTGCCAAGACCCTGCCATTCATGGTCAGTGCTGAGAACGACCTGCCGGATGAAAACACGCGTCTCAAATACCGGTATCTCGACCTGCGCCGCGAGCGCATGACACGCAATCTGGTTCTGCGCCATAAAGTGATCAAGTTTATGCGCGACTTTCTCGACAGGCAGGGTTTTATCGAGATCGAAACCCCGATCCTGTTCAAGGCGACACCCGAAGGGGCCCGTGACTATCTTGTCCCCTCGAGAATTTACCCCGGGCAGTTTTATGCGCTGCCGCAATCGCCACAACAACTGAAGCAGCTCCTTATGGTCGCAGGCATGGATCGTTACTTCCAGATCGCGCGCTGCTTCCGTGACGAGGATCTGCGGGGTGACAGGCAGCCCGAATTCACCCAGCTTGACCTGGAAATGTCCTTTGTGCAGCGGGATGATGTTCTGGCTCTGGTGGAACAGCTGTATACGGAAATGATCCCCGCCGTCGCCTCTCATAAAAAGCTGCTCTCCTCCCCGTGGCCCAAGCTGTCCTACCGGGAGGCCGTGGAAAAATATGGGACCGACAAACCGGATCTGCGCTTCGGCATGGAGCTGATCGACGTCAGCGACGTTTTTACAAAGAGCGGGTTCCGGGTTTTCCGGTCTGCCATGGAAACCGGCGGGGTGATCAAATGCATTGTCGCGCCCGGCTGTGCGGAATACTCCCGCAAGGAAGTGGACGCGCTGGCCGAGTACGCCAAAGCCCTCGGGGCTAAGGGACTGGCCACGCTGGCGATCACCGGCGAAGGGTTGAAGGGAACCGCCGCGAAATTCGTCCAGCCGGAAGAGGCTGAAGCGGTCAAATCCAAAATCGGTGCGAAGGAGGGAGACCTGATCCTGTTCGCCGCGGACCAGCGGGCGGTCGTCAACAAGGTGCTCGGCGGACTGCGGCTGGTCTTACGCGACCGGCTGAAGCTGGCCGACTCGAACGTGATGGCCTTTGCCTGGGTGGTGGACTTCCCGATGTTCGCCTGGAATGAAGAAGAGCAAAAGTGGGATGCAGAGCATCACCCCTTCACCATGCCGCAGATGGAGGATCTGCCGAAGTTTGAGACCAACCCGGCCGAGATCCTTTCGGATGCCTATGACATGGTCTGCAATGGATATGAGACGGCCTCCGGCTCGATCCGGATCCATCGCAGCGATATCCAACTCCGAGTCTTCCAATTGCTGGGATTGAGCGGCGACCAGATCGAGCAGAAGTTCGGTCACATGCTGGAAGCCTTCCAGTTCGGCGCTCCCCCGCATGGAGGCATAGCGCCGGGCATCGACCGCCTGGTCATGCTGCTGGCAGACGAGCCGAACATTCGCGAGGTGATCGCCTTCCCGAAGAACCAAACCGGGCGGGATGTAATGGCAGATGCGCCGTCCGAAGTGGAGCCCAGGCAGTTGAAGGAACTGCATATTCAAGTAAAAGAATAGCGGCCATGGAAAGAACTCTCGTCCGAGATGCCAGGGACAAGGTCGGTGAATGGGTCACCCTGCGAGGGTTTGTTCAGGCTGTGCGGAATCAAAAAGCGGTCCAGTTCATCATCCTGCGCGACGTTACCGGTCTGATCCAGGCAGTGGCAGAGCGCTCGGAGGAGAACCGCGCTTTAAATGAGAGGATCGCCCAGCTGACGCGTGAATCGGCGGTCGAGATCACCGGGCTGGTGGTGAGCAATCCCACTGTAAAGCTGGGACAATTGGAGATCCAATTAAAAAGTCTTTCCGTGGCATCCCAGGCGGATGCGAACCTGCCGGTCGATCTTTTCGGCAAGACGGAAACAGATGTTGACAAGCGCCTGGACTGGCGCTTCCTCGATCTGCGCCAGCCGGAGAACCAGCTCATTTTCCACATCCAGACCACGGTTGAAAT
>JBLNAU010000658.1:0-4134 GCA_050259515.1 Syntrophothermus sp. | reverse complement strand
ATCGTTGTGGTGCACATCTTCCCGGCTGATGATCACAGCCCCGGCCGACTGGAGTGCCCTCTCGGCTCCCTGCCAGTCGCGCATGAAGACGCGCTGGTCCTCATCCCATTGGCGCATCCAGCCCTGGGGAGTAAGGCCCAGGAGGGCGGGCGAGAATCCTTGGGGAAGAATGGAATCCATTTCATTCGCGATCGGGCCCAGGTGAATGATGGGCGCATGCCGCCAGGAGTCCGGCACATTCTGAAAATCGATCCTTGCAGCCTGCCTGCGAAGATATTGAATCCTTCCGTGGTCGGTGTAGATGTTTTCAAAAGTTGTGCTTTGAGGGGAAGCGATCGAAATCACCGGAATATCATTCAGCGCTGCCAGCGATGTTTCGGGGCCGGAGGCAGTCAATATGCCAACCCGCATTCCCAGTGCGCGAGCGGTTAAGGCAGAGTAGGCGACTGTCCCACCCAGGCGGTACCCATCCGGTGTGATGTCATGGGCTACATGACCGATCATGAGGTAATCAATGGGTTCCAACGATGCCAGGTTTTGCATGGGGGAATTATACCGTGATAAAAAAGCAGGGACAGGTTTCAAACCTGTCCCTGCAGAGATTACCTTGCATCGATGCCCGGTTAGGAATCCTTTGGCATGATCACCACTTTGCGGTAGGGATCCTCGCCGGTGCTTTCCGTTTTGACATCCGGGTGATCGCGCAGCGCAATATGAATGATGCGTCGCTCACTGGATGGCATGGGCTCCAAAGTCTGGCGACGTCCGGTCTTGGCAACCTGGTCCGCCATGCGCTTGGCCATCTGAATGAGCTGCTTTTCGCGCCGGTCCCGGTAGCCCTCCACATCCACCACGAGCTGGATGAACTGCTGGGTTTCCTTGCCGACGATCAGGGAGGCGATATACTGAAAGGCACCCAGGGTCTCGGACCGGCGACCGATCAAGACGCTCAGGTCCTTGCCGCGAATATCCACGTGGATGTTGCGACGGCCATCGCGCTCGGTGTCGCCATAATGGGCCGATACCTGGGCTTCGAGATTGAGCAGATGGAGCATGCGGGAAACAACCACTTCCGTATGGTCCAAAAGCGGATCATGCTCGGGCTGGGATACTACCTTCGGAACAGGGGCCGGTTTTTCCTGAGGACGATCGACGGCTTTCGCTTTTTCAGGGGGAGCTTCCGGTGCAGGCCGCTCTGCTGCAGGAACGGGCGCCAGTTTCTTCTCTGCGCGCTTGGGCTCTTTTTTGGGTTCGACCACGGGTTCCGGCTGTGGAAAGGCAGGTCCGCCTACCGGGTTGACCGTCAAACGGACACGCACCTGCGGCTTGCCGAGCCCAAAGAATCCCTTGTTGCCTGCATCGAGCACTTCGACGCTGACCGCGTCGGCCGTGAGACCCAGTTGGGCAAGCCCCTGGGCGATTGCCTCTTCAACCGTGGGAGCGATAATTTCGAGCGTGGTTCTTTCATTCATACCCACCTCCTATTTGGTTTTCTTCGGTGCCTGCTGTACCTGCTGCTTGTTGCCGCCGGGGAGAAGGTTGCGCCAGTTCGCCTTTCCCTGCATCGCATACTGGAAGATACCCAGCAGGTTGCTGGTGATGAAATATACCGCCAGGCCGGACGGGAAGGTCAGGGCAAACCAGCCGAGCAGTAAAGGCATATAGAGACTCATCATATTACTCATCGCCGCGCTCTGGTCTCCCGGGTTGGTCGTTGCCGGCATGGTGAGTTTCGCCTGGATGTAGGTGGTAATGGCCACGATGATCGCCAGGAGGGGAAACCCATACGGGAAGAACGAGATATGGAAGGGAAGAGGGATGCCTTCGGGCAGTCCCAGGTCCATCCACAAAAACTTACTGTTGAGCGGGATCAGTGACGAAACATTCAGGAAGCCAAAAGGGCTCGCGCTCCGGGAGAGTTGCAGGAGGCCGTAGGGGGTGGTGGCCAGGGCGCGGGTGATGCTTTGGTACAGCGCAATGATGATCGGGAATTGAATGAGGGTCGGGAGACACGAACCGAAGGGATTGATCCCCTTTTCACGGTAGACGCGCATCTGCTCCTGCGCCAGCTTTTCCTTATCCTTGGCGTATTTCTTCTGGATATCCTGCCATTCCTTGTCGTTCTGCAGGCTCTGCATGGCGGCCGCGCCCTTCATCTGCTGGGCGTTCAGCGGCCAGGTCACCAAACGGATCAGGATGGTGAACAGGATAATGGCGATCCCAAACATGTTGGGGCCCTGCCCCAGCACGTTATATATCCACAACAAGACAGTTGTAAAAGCGGAAACAAAAATATTCCACATGGTTCCTCTTATTTCGCGGGCTTAAAGGCCCACTTCTGATTGCCATTCAGGTCATAGGCATACAGAAGGGCATCTGCGGTCATGGGAGAAACAAGCACAAGGTCACTTGCCATGACCGGAGTGGTATAGATCTTTCCTCCGGGTTGCTGTTGCTGCCCGCCCCACAACTCGTGGTTCCCTTCCTTATCCACCTTATAAATTGCGCCCGATTCTGTGGCAACCAGGATGTTTCCATTCACTTCAATGGGACTGGTTGTAATGGCCGTTTCCTTGGACTCGTCCGGAGCTTTGCTGCTGTTTGGGGCCCAGTTGTCAGGCTTGAGGTTGATGGAATTCCAGTTATATTTTCCAGTTTCAAGATTATAGGAATAAAAATTGCCGCTCAGGTCGCCGAAGTAAAGATTTTTTTCGATCTCACCAGGAGTTCCCCATACCCAGTCCGTCGTCTTTTGCACGGACTGGTTGTTGCCGTTGGCGGGATTGAATTCCTCCAGGTTGGAGGCAAATGATCCGACGTATAAATTCCCGTTGGAGGCAAGAATAGGCGGGCTGGTAATGGCGCTGCCCAGATCCTTGTGCCAGAGCACCTGAAGACTGTCCTTGTCCAGTGCGATCATGCTGTGGTCGAGCGAACTGATAAAGATATTTTTTCCATCCGTGACCGGCTGGGCCCATAGGTCATCGGCAAGCTCGACACTCTTGATCAGCTGGCCATTTTTCAAATCGAGAACGTACAGTTTCCCATCCGAATTGGGGGCATACAGGCGATCGCCAATGGCCAGCGGGGCGGCGATCCAGTGATTCCGGACGTCGGAAAAGCTCCAGACGACCGAGGGGGATTTCGTCGTTGCATCGATCCGGGTGGGATCCAGCGCCATCAGGCTGAAGCTGCTCCCCGAGCTGCCGATGATCACCAGACCATCCGGTGTAATATAGGGCGTTGTGTAGAAAAGGAATTTTGTGCCTCGCTGATCCGGATAGCGCCAAAGCTCACTGCCATCCTTCAAATTAACGGCATACAGAAAAGCACCATCTGCGAGGTAGGCAGCATCGTTGCTGGCGGCCAGTCCGGGCCAGGTACTGCCGCGTACGGCCCCGCTTGAACACCCACTTAGCACGATGACGGCGAGAACGATCGCTGTCAAGAATAATAATTTCTTGCTCATTGAATACTTGATACTCCTATGGGACGGGGTCGTAGCCCCCGGGGTTGAACGGATTGCAACGAAGGACCCGCCAGGCAGCCATGAATGAACCCTTGATGGCGCCGTATTTATAAACCGCCTGATAGCCGTAATGCGAACAGGATGGATAAAAGCGGCACGTGTTGGGAGGAAGCCCGCGTGATAACGTCGACTGGTACAGGCGAATGGATGCCAGCACCAGGATGCGCGGCCAGTTCCCAATCGTACGCGGCATGTCGCTCAGCCGCGGCTCATTTGGATAGTCATGCGAATGAGGATCAGGATTCATTCTGTAGGATTCTTGCGCGCTGCAAGAGGGTGAGCAGGGCCTGGCGAGTCTCCTCCAGTGTTGCTGTGACCAGTCCGGGGCGGGCGATCAGGATCAGGTCCAGATTGGATGCGATATTCGGAATCAACGACCGCATGGCTTCGCGCAGGAGGCGCTTGGCCCGGTTTCGATGAACGGCGGTCCCTACTGTCCTTCCAGCCGCAACCCCAATCTTGATACGTGGCTGCTCATGAGCTTGAACTATCAACACAACAAGCGGGTGGGCATAGGACTTGCCGGAACGCCGCACCCGCTTGAAGTCTTCGGACCGGGTCAGACGAAACTTTCTCTGCACCCGTTACCTCGAACGCGCTTGAGT
>JBLNAU010000657.1:0-3943 GCA_050259515.1 Syntrophothermus sp. | reverse complement strand
GAATCGAGGGTGGATGTTCACAATATCCGTATCGATCCACAGGACAATATCGCCGCGGGTAACATAGAGACTCTTCCAAAGCGCCTCGCCTTTGCCGGCCCGGGCGCCATATTGAGGCAGGATCTCTTGGTGGATATACACGGGAACTCCAAGCTTTTTTGCGATCTCGCGGGTGCTGTCCTCCGAGTTCGAATCGATCAGCACGATCTCATCCAGCAATGGGACCCGTTCCATCAGGTCGCGCTTGACAGTGGTGATCACCTCTCCAACAGTTTTCTCTTCATTGAGAGCTGGCAGCGCCAGGCTGACTGTAACTTTCTGCCTTTGCTTGAGGGCCAGTAGCTCCTTCAGATCAGAGAACTCATTCGCACTGTACGTGTTCTCGGCAAACCATTTATCCACCAGCACGGAGATGGCGGTCTGGCCAACCAGCTCGCTTTCCATGTTCGTGGATTGGGGCCGGAACACCTTTACGATCAGCAGGCCGGTGGATCTCTCCCTCAGGATAGTCTCAGCCACTTCGCCCAGCCCCTCGGAGGCGTTGGTCGAGAAGGTGGTGGCGCCCAGGATGGTAACATCATATTCCTTGGCGGTAAGCAGGATCGCAGAGGTGGGATCGTTCGTCTGTAAATTCTGGCGATTGACTTCAGGCAGGTTATTCAAAACCCGTTGCAAGCCACGGAAAGCCACGTCGCGTGCCGGGCTGGGAGTTTTCGGAACAATATGGAGGGTGTGAACGCTCGCCTCGGCATGGCGGGACAACGACAGGCCCAGCCTCAGGGCAAGCTCGGCGTTCGGGCCGCCGCGAATGGGGATCAGCACCTGGTCGATTTTTTGAGGCATCGAGCCGCAGGCAACTACAACGTTGCAGGGTGCGTCCTTCAATACCTCATGGATCGAAAGCCCAAACATCTGGCAGTGCCCGCCTTCCAGAACCAGCAGGTCAGGTTTCTCCTCGCGGACGATCTTTTGCAGCTCATCCCATGAATGATGGGTGACTCGAATCAATTCAAGCGAGCTGATCTTCTGTTTGCTCTTGAGCAGGCGAAACTCCTTTCGCAGCTCCTGGGCAGGCAGGGCTCCCTCGCTCAGACTGTTTTCCTGCGGCACGGTCACAATACCGGCCAGCATGATCGAGTCGCTGGATGCAATGGCTTTTGCAACATGCAAGGCGTCCTGGAATTCACACCCATGGATCATGGGAACCAGGATCTTGCGGAACATATTCTTCTGAAATGTTCTGTTCATCCCTCACCCTTTCTGATCAACAATTCGATTTTCTTTTTGTAAATTTCGCGCCAGGCATAGTGAGAGCGGACATGGGTGCGAAACCCAAATAAAGGACTTGAGGACAACTGTCCCAGGATCAGGGCTGCAATGTCCGAAGGGGATCCATCCGGGGAGAAATAATCTGCATATCCCAGGCCGAGATCGCGCAGCGGTGGAATATCCGCGCAGAAGATGGGCAGCCCTGCCAGCCCGGCCTCCAGTACCGGGATGCCAAATCCCTCCTCGCGACTTGGAAGGATCAAGGCATCTGCCAGTTTGTAGAAATCACTGACGACCTCATCCGGCAGAAATCCCTCCACCAGCTCTGCCAGGAAGAAGACACTGCCATCCAGGGAAAGCGATCCGCGCAACGATTGCAGCTTCCCGAGGTAATCGACGTTGGCCTGGTTGTGCGGTCCAAGCGGCCCGGTGATGATCAGGACTGCGGCGGGGGCTTGCCGCTTCATCTCTGCAAGAACCTGCAGGGCCAGCTCGATATTTTTTCTGGGTGTAATCCGCACCGGCAGGAGCAATATCGGAGCTGCATTCCCCAAGTCCAGTTGTTCCACCAGGTTGGAGGTGATCGATTCGAGCTTCAAAAACCGCGTCACATCCACGCCGTTGGGGATCACCCAGATTTTCTCCTGTGGGATGTTCATCAGAGCGGCCAGCTCGTTTTGCCGAAATTCGGAAATGGTCACCTGCTCTACACCCGGCCAGGCAGTGCGGAGCAGATCCCAGGGATAGCCTTCATACAATTCATCTCGATAGCGCGGCGTCGTCCAGGCCAGGTCATGGTGCCAGAGAATGACCTTCATATGCTGCATCTCACGGGATAATTTTTCCACTGCCGCAGTCAGGATCAAATTCTTGTTCAACGAACAGACATTATGGGCGATCAGGCAGTCCGCATCTGAGATGGCTTCACTCATGGCACCCGCCAGGCCATTGACATGGCTGGAAAACTCATCCGGGATTTTTCCCACGTCCAGCTCGCGCTTCATAGACGATACGACCGGGTGGCGCGAATCTGCCAGCGGGATTTCGATAAACTCCACGCGCTCGTCGGTCTGTTGGCCGCGCCCCGCCAGGATGCGAACCTCGTGGCCGGCGTCCGCCATCAGGCGCGCGTGATGACCGAGCACACTTTCCACCCCTCCCACAATGGGTGGGGCGGAATAATGTAATAATACAATCTTCATTTTTTATTCCCCAATTCCCTCGCCAAAGAAGGAGACCAGCAGCGCCTCCAGCTGCTGTTGCAAAGCCCGGTACGAAAAGAACTTCTTTGCCAGGTTGTAATTATGCTCGGTCATGGACCGGCTTAACTCCGGATCGTTCAGGACGGCCTTCACCTGCCTGACCGTTTCCTCCGTAATAAATCCCTCGAACTGGATCGCCTTGAATCCCTTCGGGTCGATATCCGTGGAATAGATGGTGTAATTGTTCACCACCAGCGGCTTGCGGAAATAGACTGCCTCCAGGAAGGCATTTCCAAATCCCTCCATGACCGAAGGATAGGTCACGATGTCGCAGTACGGATAAATATCCTCCAGAGAATAGATCTTGCGGCCATCCGCTGTGATCCCTCGCGTGTCTCCGATGATGTCCGAGGAAAAGATCACATTCACGCCGAACAGCTCGGCAAAGGTGCGCACGTGTTCCTTGTACTCATCACCTTCATCGCCGGATTCATGTGATATGACCAGGCGCGACTTCACTCCAACACGCTTGACCAGCTCAATGGCATGCTCGATCCCCTTGCGCCGCACCACGCGCGTCGGCTGCAGGAAAAAGTATTCGTCCGGGGCAATGCCCAGGTCCGCACGGAGCGAAGCAGTGTATTCATCCGACGGGGGAGGCGGGTTGTCAAAATCCATGACGTTAGGGATCACAGACGAGCCAACCCCCTTACGGCGGGCGATCTGGTTGGCAGCCAGCGAGTTGATGACCACATGTTTAATGGTCGGCAGCCGCGGCGGGAAGGACATATCCAGAAAATCGCCAACACAGTTAATCAAAAACCGTTTGCGCTCCCAGGAGAAATCATGATGATGGCCGATCGTCGGCAGACCTGTCTCGGCGATCAGCTCGGTCAGTGCCAGTCCCAGAGGAATGTTCATGGGAATGGACAGGGCATTCTCGACGATCAGCAGCTCGATCCCAAATTGCTCCACAAACTTGTACAGGTGCTGCTTGAGGTGCCATTGCAGCTCCCGAATCCGGCGCGTCACAGTGAACGGACGGACGCGCAGACGAAATGCCAGGTCATGGATCTCCCGGATCTCGGGATGATCAAAGTGTGCCTCAGGCACTACATAGCTGACTTCGGGTGGTCGATTACATAAGCCTGCGAAGTAATAGATCTGGTGGCCCAGACCGGAAAGAACTTGAGCCCATTTTTGGGTCTCCAGGGAAACACCATCGTTGGTACTGAAGCGGGTTGAGACAAAGCCGATACGCCTGCAGGGAATGGATGGGAGATACATGGTAAGTCCTTTGTTTCAACGAGCAAGCGGGTCTGGTCGGGTTTTATCGGGATGGGATGGTCGGGATTGAGCATATGATTTTCCAGGAGATCGAATGTCCCGTTTGTCATTGAGTCGATCCATACTTCATGGTTGCTGACATTCTGGAGGCACAGGATCCTTTCCTTTCCATCCGGAGAAGCGCG
>JBLNAU010000656.1:0-5868 GCA_050259515.1 Syntrophothermus sp. | reverse complement strand
TTCGTATAGCCGCGAAAATGCCTCGGGGCTGGGAATGGTACTTTCCTCTCCCTTCCTCAACCAACGCTTAATGGATCGCAGCGCGGCGTTTTCGGTCAAACGGGCCTCCACGGATGAGTGTAATTGTATCCATTTTGTTAAACGTATTCAGAACTTGAGTCTGACACCGGCCGGAGAGTAGCCAGGAATGGCATAGCTTTTCAAGAGGAACCCATAAATAGGTCTAAAGGACTGTTGCAGGGATGCCTGCCGCAGGTTAGTATTCAATTGAGGAGGAATTGATGAAACGCCGTCATTTAATTTTTCCCCTGATCGTCTTCATCGTGCTTTCATCCTGTAACATGCCTGTCCCATCCCCATCCGCGATGGAACTATCCACTTCCCCGCCTGCGGTGGATATTCCAATCACGGGGGTCAACAGTCCAAGTCCCAGTCCGGTACCCGTTGCATCCTTGATCGATGTAGTGGCTCTGCCTACGGCCACCTTCACCTCCACACCTTCCATGGTCCTGGCGTCGCCGCGCGAACAGCCGGTCAACTGCCGCTTTGGGCCGGATGTGTCGTATGCCGTGATTGGGGCATTGATCGTTGGGAGACAGGCAGAGGTGATCGGCAAGAATCCCGACATTAGCTGGGTGTACGTCCGCAACCCCAGTGATCCGTCCACCTCCTGCTGGCTTTTCACAGAATTGATCAACGTGGAAGGGAACCTGGAAAATCTGCCGGTGGTGGGGCCGCCGGAGATCATGGTCACCGATATCAAGGTCCGGATCGACCCGTCTGCCATGAATGTGGCCTGCGACGCGTTCCCTCAAAGCGTCATCATCAGCGCGGATATCACGACGAACGGTCCCTTGATCGTGAACTGGTATTGGGAATCCAGCCTGGGGGAAACCTCCCAGCCCAAGCAGGTGCTTTTTGAAACCAGCGAAACAAAGACTGTGCAGGATTACTACCAGGTGAAGCAGTCCGGCGATTACACCATTTTTGTCCGCAATGTTCCTCCCAACAGCCAGACTGGTGAGGCAACCTTCAAGGTCATTTGCACCCCTTGATTTTGCGAGTTTAAAGAACCTCGTCCATTCGAACAGCCGGATGGACGAGGTTCTTTACATTGTAAGGAATCCTGCCAGGTTCCGGGTATATAATCCTGTAAGTTGTCGGAACAACATAAGCCAAATGATCCTTGATCTCTTAAAGTTAGCAACTGCAAATGCGACGCCCCTCCTCACCCATTCATAATTTGAGCATACGCACCCGTTTGGGGGCCCGCCATAGATGGGTGGACGCGGAGCGCGAAAGATTGATCCATGAGCTGGAAGCCAGGAACCGGGAATCAGAAACCCTGCGCGAAAGCCTTGCCAGCATTGTTGGTACGTTTGAGTTTTCTGAAATTATTCAGCGGGTTCTTGAGCAGATCCGATATGTGATCCCCTATGACACCGCTTCGGTATGGACTATTGAGGGTAATAAGCAGCTTTTTCTGAGCGGGGTCAATCTTCCACCGGAAGTTGAAAAACCGGGAACGTTCTTTACGATCGATCAGGGAAATTCCGGTTACCCGATCCTGAGCGGTGAAGTTTCCTATATTCTGAATAACAATGTGCAGGAGGAGTTATCTGATTTTCAGATGGAGCCGCATACCTATGTACAATCCTGGCTGGCGATCCCGCTCAAGACGCGCGGCAAGATCATCGGCCTGATCGCACTGGATGGGAAAAGCCGCGGTCAATTCAATGACCATCACGCCCAGCTGGCGGTCACCTTTGCCAACCAGCTGGCCATCGCCCTGGATAATGCCCGCCTGGTCTCGGAATACCAACATGAGCTGGAGAACCGCAGGAGATTAATCGCCGAGCTCGAGGTCAAGAATGCCGAGTCGGAAACCCTGCGGCAAAGCGTTGCGATCGTGGCGGCGACTCTTGAGAGGTCCGAGGCGATCGACCGTATTTTGGAACAGCTTGAAAGGGTGGTCCCATTCGACAGCGCCTCGGTCCAGTTGATCAATGGAAATATGCTTGAGATCGTCAGCATGCGCGGGTATGGATTGAGTTCCATCAACTCGGAGAACCTCTTCGAGATCAATGAGAGCGAGCCATCCTATCCACTGATCCAGGGCACATTGCCGTATGTGCTTTATGAAGATATTCAAGAGGTCTTTCCTACTTTTAATGTATTCCCTCATAATCGCATCCATGCCTGGTTGGCGGTTTCCCTCAATGTCGCGGGAAAAGTGATCGGAGTCATCGCCCTGGATGGGTATCAACCGTCCCAATTTACAGAGAGGCATGCCCAGCTGGCAATGACCTATGCCAGCCAGGTGGCCATTGCGCTGGAGAATGCGCGCCTGTACTCGGACCTCCAGGTGGAGCTAAGCAGGAGGAAGGATCTCATCGTTGAGCTGGAGAACAAGAATGGCGAGCTGGAACGTTTTACCTATACGGTCTCGCATGACTTGAAATCTCCACTCTTTACGATCCGTGGTTTTCTTGGTTACCTGGAACAGGATGCCCTGCGCGGCGATCATGAGCGTTTGAAGATCGATATCCAGCGGATCACCGAGGCGACCGACAGGATGCACAGGCTGTTGAATGAATTGCTTGAGCTCTCACGCATCGGCCGGCTCAAAAATGAGTCCACCCTCATCCCGTTCGAGGAGATCGTCCGTGAAGCAGCCGAACTGGTTGCCGGCCGCCTGTTGGAGCGCGGGATCGCCCTGGAGATTGATGAAGGGTTGCCTGCAGTATTCGGCGACCGTCCCAGGCTGGTGGAAGTTGTGCAAAATCTACTGGACAATGCGTCCAAATTCATGGGGGAACAAACCGATCCTCGTATTCATGTTGGACGGGTGGGAGAGGCTGCGGATCAAGACCGGGCGGTTTTCTTTGTGCGTGATAACGGAATCGGCATATCATTGGAGCATTTTGATCGGATCTTCGGGTTGTTCAACAAGCTTGACCCGCGCAGTGATGGGACCGGCGTTGGCCTGACCCTGGTAAAGCGGATCGTTGAAGTCCAGGGAGGAAAAATCTGGGTGGAGAGCGAGAGTGGCAGGGGAGCTGCCTTCTTCTTCACGCTTCCTGTGCAGCCGCAAAAGGATTCCGTTATATAATACGTTATCTCAGCCTAGGAGTATCCCTATGAAACGAGCGGTCAGTATTAGCATTGGGTCCTCAAAACGCAATAAGGCGGTGGAAGTCACACTGCTCGGTGAAAAAGTCAGCATAGAACGCATCGGAACAGACGGCGACATGGAAGCCGCTGCGCTCAAGTACAAGGAACTGGATGGCAAGGTGGATGCCTTTGGCGTTGGAGGGGCAGATCTCGGTGCGCTCGTCGATGGAAAATGGTATCCCTTTTATTCGGTGAAGCCCATGGTTCGCTTTGTTGAAAAGACCCCACTGGTGGATGGAGGCGGGCTGAAGAACACGCTCGAAAATAAGGCTCCTGCATTCCTGGATAAAAAGATTGGCGGCTATATCAAGTCCTGCGGTCGAAAGGTTCTTGTGACGGTGGGTGTGGATCGCTGGGGGCTTTCCAAATCATTTTATGAAGCGGGATATGAAACGGTCTTTGGCGACCTGATGTTTGGTCTGGATGTCCCGATGGCCATCCATAAGCTCAGCTCACTGAAAACACTGGCTGGTTTGCTGATGCCGGTTGCCGGACGACTGCCCTTTGAATGGATCTATCCCACTGGTGAAAAACAGGAGAAGCGAACGCCCAAGTGGGAGAAATATTATGACTGGGCGACCGTCATTGCAGGCGATTGTCACTACATCAAGCGCTTCATGCCCGATCATCTGCAGGGCAAGGTGATCGTCACCAATACCACCACGCCCGAGGATGTGGAGGCCTTCCGCAAGACCGGAGTGAAATATCTCGTCACCACCACGCCTGTCCTGGATGGACGCTCCTTTGGCACGAACATGATGGAAGCTGCACTGGTGGCCGTCTCCGGTAAGGGACGCCCGCTGACCTGGGATGAATTAAGCGAGATGCTCGATACGCTGGGTTTCGAACCCCAACTCCAGGAACTCAATTAATTTAGGATTGCCGGTTTACGAGACCCGGTATTCGTAAATGCGCAATCGGATATCGTAAGCAGCAAGGAGATACTATGGATGCAATCGTTATTGCCGGTGGAATCCCGCAGCCCGAGGAACCGCTTTATGCCTATTCCAATGGTGATGCGAAAGCGCTGATCGATATTGCTGGCAAGCCCATGGTCCAGTGGGTGCTGGATGCTCTAAGCGATGCCAAAAGCGTGGAGAGTGTCATCCTGATCGGTCTCTCTGCCAAGAGTGGGCTGACCTGCAAAAAGCCCATTTACTATATCTCCAACCAGGGGCGAATGCTGTCGAATGTGGTCGCCGGGGTCAATAAAGCGCTTGAATTGAACAAGGATACCCAGTATGTCCTGATCGTCTCATCCGATATCCCCGCTCTCAAGCCCGCTATGGTGGACTGGCTTGTGGATACCTGCATGCAGACGAAGGATGACCTCTATTATGGGATCTGCCCCAAGGAGGTCATGGAGAAGCGCTTCCCGAATTCCAGGCGTACCTATACCCATCTCAAGGATATGGAAGTCTGCGGAGCTGACATCAACATGTCGCACGTCCGCATGGCTACCGAGCACCTTGATATGTGGGAGCAGTTGATCGGCAACCGCAAGAGTCCGCTCAAGCAGGCAAAGATCATTGGCCTGGGCACCCTGTTCGCCCTGTTCACCCGTCGGTTGACGCTGGAAGATGCCATCAAACGGGTGTGTCAGCGGATCGGCATTCAGGGGCGTGCGATCATCTGGCCGTATGCCGAAGCCTGCATGGATGTGGACAAGCCGCACCAGCTCGAGTTGATGCGCGCCGATCTTGCCAAACAGCACAACAACTCTGCCGCAGCCGAAAAAGCAGCTGCGTAGTCACGGGCCAAATACACCAAGGAAAAGGACGCGTCGGGAAGGGTGAAGACAGAGTCGTCACGGAGCCCAACGAAGAACAACCCCATTCATGAATCTAACATCCCTGCTTGAGCTGGATGCCCGGCTCTCCAATCAAATGCGCGTGGCAGAAAAGCCAGGCGTGTTACGCACGATTGCTGTCTTCCTGGCCCATTCGGGCGACTCCTGGTTCTGGGGAGCTGCCTTGCTCCTTTTATGGTTCTTTGGCAAACCTGCCTGGAGGGAATGGGACGCTGTGGAGCTGGTGGGTATCAGCCTGCTGGCCGTGCTGGTGTTGATCATCAAGTTTGTCGTTCGCAGACGCAGGCCCGAAGGCGAGTGGGGAGGCATTTACCGGAATACAGATCCGCATTCCTTTCCATCCGGCCATGCTGCGCGCGCCTTTTTTATCGCCGTCATCGGCAGTGCACTGGGGCCAACCTGGCTCGGAGTGGTTCTGTGGATCTGGGCTCCGCTGGTTGCCCTGGCACGTGTGGCGATGGGCGTCCATTATCTTTCGGATGTGATTGCCGGTATGTTATTGGGAATTGCAAGCGCTGTGATTTTTCTGGGGGTGTATGAGGCGCTGTTTGCCTGGCTCGCAAGTATCCTCCATTTCCCCTTCTGGTAGGTGAGACTACTGCGGCGGTACAACCTGGTTCCGCACCGTTGCCAGGTGTTCCTCAATATGGGCGAGAGCTTTTTCCACCCAGGTTTGTAGGGTGACGCCGCGGCCGAGCATGACATGACTCGATATACGCGCCCAGGCCTGCGGGGGTAGGGTTCGCAACATGCCTGTCAGGTCTTCCACCTGCTCCACCAGCTCATCCAAAATTTTATCCAGGGGCTCCTCCGCAGAATAATGCCCGGCCAGGTAGGCCTCCCCATCGAAGTTCTGGAACTCGGGGTTGTGTTCGAGGGCCGTC
>JBLNAU010000655.1:0-3151 GCA_050259515.1 Syntrophothermus sp. | reverse complement strand
TACCGCCATTTCATGATGGTCCGCCGCATGATCGGCATCCGGGTCGGGACAGGCGGTACCAGCGGCGCAGGCTACCTGGAAGGAACGCTGAGCCAGCATTATGTATTCAGGGAGATCACGGAGGTGGCCACCTTCCTGATCGAGCGGAGCAAACGCCCTGAGCTGCCGATTAGCTTGAAGGTAAAGGTCAGCTTTCAGGTTTAGCTCTTTAATACTCATCCCGCTTCGCCGCCGTATAATGAATGCAGGGGAGTATGGAATCGTTCCTGGTCAACAAGGAGATGTCCACATGGAAAAAAGAGCTGTCCTTACAAAATTCCTGGCCGTCGCCGGGACCATCCTGGTGTGGTTACCGCTCCTCTTCCCGGTTCTGCTCTCCATCATTTTCCTTGTGCGGGCGCGGATCTGGCGCTTCGATTTTCTGATGCCGGCCGAGCTCTTTCCCTCCTTCCTGCTTGGCAGCGCGCTGCTCGTTTGGGCAGCGGCCCGGGCACACTCCCATATCAAGCTCGTAACCTGGGGACTGGGCAGTGCGGTGCTGATGCTGTTGGGCAGCCAGGCGCTGGCCGAAGTGACAGGCCTGGCCTCGGGAAGGATGGAACCCAGCGGGCTGTGGTGGGCGCTTGTGCTCATCCTGTTGGCTGTCTGTATTGCATGCATGCTGCTGGTTGGCGTGGGCGGAGCATTGTTACTTAAAGATCTTTTCAAGGGAAGGTTGTCAGCAGCATAGTCACAAGACCTCCCCCAACCCTCTCACGTACAGGACGCTGCTGACCCCGCTCCGTCGCATCGGTAGAATGACCATCTAGTTGAATTGTACTTAAAACTTATAGCATCCCTACGGCAACCTATACAATATAATTAACGAGCCGGAAGCACGCCCGGCTCTGTGACGTTACCCAATCCCCCATCAAAGAGGAATATATGAACCCATCGCATCGACTTACCCCTGAATTTCAGGAGCAGCTTCTCTCGTTTACCCGGGATCTGGTCCGGATTCAAAGCTATTCCGGCCAGGAGGAAAAAATTATCCGCTTTATCGAGCGAAAAATGCTGGACCTGGGCTTTGACAAGGTAAGGATCGATTCCATGGGAAATCTCATCGGCAGGATCGGGAATGGAGACAAATCGATTCTTTTCGACTCTCACGTCGACACCGTGGAGGTCAACGATGAAAATGAATGGGCGTTTCCTCCCTTCAGTGGTGAGATCGTGGACGGGCGTCTGTATGGCCGCGGCTCCGTGGATATGAAATCCTCCGTAGCGGCATCGATCTATGCGGGCGTGCTTGCCAGGAAATGGGGGCTGGCTTCCGATAGGACCATTTATGTCTCCTGCACTGTATTTGAAGAGGATTGTGATGGAGAGAATCTGAAGCACTTATTCAAGGAATACAACCTGCGACCAGATTATGTGGTGATCTGTGAGCCGTCCAACAATCAGATTGTGCTGGGCCACAAAGGGAAGCTGCAGGTATCCATCAAGACCCGGGGGGTCTCCGCCCATGGCTCGGCCCCCGAAAAGGGAGTAAATGCGGTTTACGAAATGGCCGAGATCATCCAGCGTGTGGAACAAACCAACCTGGAGCTCATGAAAAAGGAAAAGCCGCGCGGGACCCTGGTCCTGTCGAAGATCTCCAGCGTCAGCGCCTCCCTGAACGCAGTGCCCTCCACGTGCGAGATCTATCTGGACCGGAGGATCGTTCCCGGCGAAACAGAAGAGTACATCCGGCGTGAAATGGACCGCCTGATCGAGGGTAAAAATGCAACCTGGGAGATCGGAACCCTGCATCGAAAGAGCTGGACAGGAATGCATATCAGCTATGAGCCCTTTCACCTCGCCTGGAAGATCGATCCGGATCATGAGTTGACCCGGGCATGCAGGACTGCATACCAGGATGTTTTTGGAAGCGGAACCCAGGAATATGATTTTTGGGACTTCAGCACCAATGCCGTCACACCGGTCAGTATGGGAATCCCAACGATCGGCTTCGGCCCCGGAGAATATAAACTGGCTCACATGCGCGATGAAAACTGTAAAGTGGATCAGATCGTGGATGCCTGCAGATTTTATGCAGCACTAATGGGTCGAATCTACCGCTAGTCTCACGCATGTTCTCCATGCGTAATTAAACTTTAGAATGGAACTTGCAGGCTAACTGCGAAAGTCCAAGTTTAATATGCGGCACTCTGTAAATTCCGATCCGGTTTGCGGAAAATGATACACTTGGAATAGCGAACATTCGTTCTGACAGGCTATTATTTATTTCATGCTGATGGAACCCCAGACAGACTGTATTGAAGATGTAAAGCGCTACATTCGCCAGCACCTCCACGAGCCGCTGGACCGGGCGACCCTCGCCGAAGTGGCAGGGTTCTCCATTCCTCATTTTCACCGCATATTTACAGCCCAGGTTGGTGAGAGTGCGGCCAGCTACATACGCCGCTTGAGGCTGGAGCGTGCCGGGCGCAAGCTGCGCATGGGCGCGGTGGATATCACCGAGGTGGCGCTCGCCGCCGGATATGATTCACATGCAGCCTTTAGCAAGGCCTTCAAACAGCAATTCGGTCTGAGTCCCAGCCAGTTCCGTCAGTTAGGCTGTCATGCAGCCACACAACTTCTGACAAAGTACCGCCCAAGCGGTAGAAAAGGATAGAGACCTATGAAGATCAAGCTTACCAGTGTTCCGATCGAGGAGTATGACAAAGCCTTAAAGTTTTATACCGAAGTGATGGGCTTCCAGAAGAAGAGAGACATTCCGCTCGGCGACGGCGCCCGCTGGATCACCGTCGTTTCCCCCGAAGACCCGGACGGGACAGAGCTTCTCCTGGAGCCCAATTCCGGTTACCCGGCCATGAAGGCGCTTAAGGAGGCGCTTGTCGGAGACGGTATCCCTTATACGGCATTCGAGGTAAATGATATCCAGGCAGAATATGAACGAATGAAGAGCCTCGGCGTGGAATTTACGATGGAGCCGACCGACATGGGAACGACCACCGCAGCCATACTGGATGATACCTGCGGGAACCTGATACAGATCTACCAGCTTTCCAGCGCCCAATGATCCCGGCGACAACCGCCGAGAACGGCGGCTAGAGCAATATGAGTATAACGACACCGTCTGGTTTTGAAGGATCGACAATTCAAAACC
>JBLNAU010000654.1:0-2720 GCA_050259515.1 Syntrophothermus sp. | reverse complement strand
ATCGAACGCGGCTTCAAGCAGCTCCCCATACGTCATGGCAGCTTGAAGCGCCAGCATATAGGCGGTGATCATCCATAACACACTGATGAGGATCACCCAGGGAGACAAGGAAACCCACAACAAGAGCAGCAATCCCCAGAACCAGAGTTCTGCCAGGCTGTCGAGGGAGCCGCGGGCGGCGGTCAGATCCTCCCGAACATTCGACGCAAGCAAAGGCCAGATGCGCGGCCAACAGATCACCGCATCCAATCCATAGCGGCGCTCAGGTCCGCGTTCCCGTGCCCGCAGGATGTTTCCGAGCGCGGTAGGCATCAGTTCATTTGCCCGTGCCGGGCTCCAGTGGGCCCACGACTCCAGTTCCCCCAGTCTCTCCCGCTGCCTGTCATCCAGCTCGCCCTTGCTTTCCAGGGCTTTCAGGCGGCGAAGTTCATTGTATTTCTTCTGATAGGACCGCCTGTGTAAGCCGGTCAGCCCCATCCCTAGATAATTGAACGGCCAGGGCCAATAGCCTTCGAGAAAACGCAGCACCGGGAATCGGAGGGACTTCATCAATACGGATGAAAAGAGCAGGAGCAATAGTAACAGGAGGATCCAGGTAATCTGTTGAAACTCCGTCAACGACTGAATCATCTGCAGTTTTTGCTGCCATCCCATCCTCCACAAATAAAGGCCCGCGCCGGTTGCCCAAAAAAGAAAAGCGGGCCCAAAAAGATAATCGAGCCACCGCTTCGCAAGGTCAGATCCAATACTGCCCCAGAATTGATCCAACATGGTAGTTATCCTTTTTTGCTGGCCCGGATCATGGCCGTCCCATGCACGTCACAGACCGGCGGATCTTCGTCTTCCTGAATCACCGGGAATGATTCGCGGCAATGCCCATTCGCGCATACCCATCCCTGGCTGGTCGGTATAGAGGACGGCCTGCCGGCAAGAGGGGTATAGCCGCGCGTCCCATCGGTCTGGCCACGTAAGATCGCCAGCTGTTCCTTTATCCAAAGGCGGATTCCCTCCCGTGCGGACAGCAGCTCGATCATCTCGAATTCCATGTCCTCGCCTTGCCCTGCGCGCTCTAGAAACGATTTGAGCTCGCTCTTATCCGGCTCAGGCAAACGACCGACGAGTCTACGGGCGATCTGCAAAGTGAATTCCGTTTGGTTTGTAGCCATGTCTCCTCCTTGAATGAATGTGATGAACCGCTTGTATAACCAACCCAGTCCAATAGTCACGTCAAATTTTACTACCTGAGAATCATCCGATGAAGGTATCGAAATATTTTCCGAGAGAAGTTTACCCGGAAAGAATAAGGAGACAAAAAACACTCCCAGTAAACTGCTGGAAGTGTTTTTTTTGCGTGCAGGGTTAAGCGTTCCTTTCGGCCAGTTTTCTCTTGCGTTCGGCCAGTTGCTGATTGATCAGTTCACGACCCAGAACCTGGTCGATCTGTTCATCGAGGCTGGCAGAGCGGATCTCGGTTGCGGCGCTGGCCTTGTCCAGCCGGGTGTAAATGCTCTGGGCAATCCGGCTGATGTCTGTATCGCCGGAGCCGGTCAGGTCATCCAGGCTTTTGATGGTCCTGACAACGACTTCCTTGCTCCTGGCCAGTTCCAGCAGGGACTGGAGCTCAACGCGCTGCTGGCGCATGGTCGCCAGGCGGGCTTCCAGTTTGACACGCGCGTCAAGCAGTTTCTGGTATTCCGCTTCCTGGGTGACGATTTGCTTTTTGTAGGTTTCAATCAGCTGCAATGTACTGTTGAGCTGGCTTTGGGTGGAAGCCGCCGCCGTCTCGTTGCTTTCGGTCAGGAAGGCATCGACGGCGCGATCCAGGACTTTAGCTTTTTGTTCCTGTTCCTGCAGCTTGCGACGGGTGGATTTGATCTCCGCTCCCACAGTAGCTGCGGCATCGGCCAGATTATCAAGATTGTCCTCAACCTGGCGGATATATTGATCGATCACGGCAAGACTATTGGCCTTGAGGGCCTGGTCAACCAGGGCGTGCAGGTTGGCCGAGATCAGGGTGGAAACTTTATCAAGCAGCGTAGCCATTTTTTCTCCTTTCTTGAGATGGCAAATCAACGCGAATCCGGGTAATTCAAGGCTCTGCCGGTGAGCGAGGGGCCGATCATCATCACGATCGCGGCAATGGTGCGACCGACCTGGGTCACGGCGAACATATCGGCAAAACCGACAGAAGCACAGGTTGAGATGTAGTAAAACGCATCGACGTAGGTCTGAATTTTTGGATTGGTGCCTTTTTCCGCCTGATAGAAGGCCCAGGCCGCCAGCCCCAAAAACTCCGTATTGGCCTCCAATGGATTGGCATTGACCCAATCCAGGAAGCGTTTTTCATATTCATCCTTTTGACCCAGCAGTGCAAATATCTTCGCAGTCAGATCGGTCTGGGAGATGCCCAGCCAGGTCTGCAGCATATCGGGATGGGGCGCTGCTACCGGCGGCTCGGTCTGTGCCTGCCGCATTTGAGCGACGAGCTGGTCAAGTGCTTGTTCTTGGGCGGGTGTTAGAGTCATACTATTTGTTCCAGTCCCGGCGGGCGGCGAGAAGGTCTTCGCGGCGGGCGATTTGCTCTTCCCAGGCAGTCAGTTCCGTATGCAGTTTTTCCGTCCGGCGGGACAGGCTTTGCTGATCGCCCAGCAATTCAGCCAGGGCTGTCACGCTGCGTTCACGATCGGTCAATGTCAGAGTGCGCCGCCGCAGGACATCCA
>JBLNAU010000653.1:0-5224 GCA_050259515.1 Syntrophothermus sp. | reverse complement strand
CAGCTGAACGCAATAGGCTTGTTGATCAAGCTGTTGATGTGATCTCAAAAGATCAAAGCGTTCTGTTGTACTCAGCAATGGGTCCTGATGATCCAAAGATTGTGAGCACAAAAGAGCAAATAAAGGCATTTGGCTTACCGGCCGGAAGCGTCGGCGAAATTCTAGCCACCCAGCAAGGTTTGATTCTCCGGGATATTCTTGAGAAGACTGGTTTACGTCGCGTTGCGGTTGCAGGTGGTGATACCTGCGGATATGTCTTGAAACAACTAGGCGTTTATGTACTGGAATTTGTCATTCCACTCGGGACAGCTGCACCCCTTTGTCGCGCAAGCTCCAACATACCACAGTTTGATGGTATAGAAATCGCTCTCAAAGGAGGACAACTCGGGGAAGTCGATTTCTTCGGAAGTGTTCTGCGGGGCAAGCAGGATTAATTCCCTTCGCGAAGCACCCGAACTCCAGACTTTTACTGTGAACAATGGCATCCTATCTCTCCTGATTGCAGCACTTTTGCAACACCTAACACATTTTAGAAAAAGAACCGCCTCCCGATGTCGCGGGAGGCTTTTTAGGGTTTCGGCAGCATGCGCCGATTTTGGCATTTTTGTGGGCGCACAGGGACTCGAACCCCGGGCCTCTACTGTGTGATAGTAGCGCTCTAACCAACTGAGCTATGCGCCCAAACCGACGGACATTATAGCCGAGATAAACCGCTTGTGCAAGTGGAAGGGGACACGTTCGCTTCCAGAAAATAAGTTTCGCCACACCTGTTCAGCAACAGGTGTGGCGAAGGAAATTATTTTGGCAATACATCCCACGGATTGACATGGGAGGAGAGGGACCGGATCTCGAAATGCAGGTGAGGTCCGCTCGAGTGACCGGTGGTACCGATCGCACCGATCACATCGCCCTGGCCCACGCTCTGCCCGCAGCCCACGTTGATGGCGCTCAGGTGGGCATACAGCGACTGGAAGTTATTGCCATGGTCGACCATGATCATGTTGCCATAGCCGTAGTTGTTCCAGCCGGCATACACGACCACGCCCGCGTCGGTGGCATACACCGCTTCGCCTTCGTTCCCGGCGATGTCGATGCCCCAGTGGTTGGTGCTCGGCGAGTAATCGAAACCGGAGAGATAATGGTTGTTGGCCGGCCAGATGAACGCGCCATAGCCCACCGCGCCGCCGCTGACCGGGTCACAGGCTCCCGGTCCGAGAACGCGTGCCGAAGCAGGATTTTCACGGGTCACGCCCAGCGGAGCGCTCCATGAAATGAACTCACGGTGTCCGTTGGGGATCACCAGCCAGGTGCCTGGCTTGATATTTGGATTTGTGAAATCGCCGATCGTGCTGGGGTCCAGATTATTGGCCGGGAAATCGATAATATCTTCCGGCTTGACACCATAGTACTTGGCAATTCCGTTCAACCCTTCCCCCTGCTGCCACTCATGGTAGGTGCCATTCACGGGCAGGATGTTGAGCTCCTGTCCCGGCTGCAGGGCATGCGGATCGTCGAGCAGGGTGTAGTAATTTGCCCAAAGCACGGTTTCAGGCTTCAATCCAAACTTTTCGGCGATCCCAAAGATCGTGTCGCCTTTCAATACGGTATACTTTTCCACATCTTCCCGTGGGCGGGAAGGGATGATCGTATGGACCTGGGCCAACCTCGGAATGCCATTAAACGCATCAAGACTCACCTGCTGGATGCTCCCGGCGGCCGGCGCAGGGACAGTGGATACCGCTGCCAGCGCACTTGCGGATGATTTAGCCGGCTCCGCTCCTTGCAGGTAAAAAATTCTCAATAACCAGACCACTACGACAAGCAAGCCAACCGATAATACCGTTGTCCCTGCTCGTAGGAAAAATTCGCCCAGACCAATCCCCACAAAAGTATCCAGCAGGCGGCTGAAAATTCCTGGTGCCCCGCTGTCCTTTTTGGATGGAAGTTTGTTGTTCTCCATGTTAAGTTTCGTTCTCCAAAGGGGAAATCATATCACAGGCTTTCGATTACGTCCCCTGGCGCTTATCTGACGTTAAGCCGCCGATTTTCTGCCGATTTCCGAGGCTGGTCCGTATGATGGCGATCCCCAGCAGGCAGGTGGTACCCGAGAAGGTGGCCGCAGCCGGTACGCTCCAGTTCTGGGCCGTCCAGCCAATGACGATGCTCCCGAATGGGGCAACGCCCTGCAGGGCCCAAAAGTAGACACTGAAAACGCGCCCGCGCAGCCGGTCTGGAACATCCGTCTGCACGATCGTATTCATCATCACCAGCTGCGTCACCGTGCCCCAGCCGATCAGAACGAGCAGGAGCAGGGCAACATTGACTTTGGTAACCAGTCCCAGGGTTATGATCGGAAAAATAAAAGCGATCTGTCCCAGGAGCAGCATCTTATTTTTGTTCGAGTTCGGCATGGAAGCAGCCATGAATGCTGCCACCAGCGCACCCACGCCCTGGGCTGCATACAGGCTGCTGGTCCGTTGAGCGATCATGGTTTCCGTCTCCAGAAGAGGCCTTAAGACATCGCGTGCCAAGGCAGGGATTTGCTGTGTGAGCGGGATGCCAAAAAATCCGACCAGGGCAGCCATCAATACGATGGACAGGATCAGGGCATTATTCTTGATATAGGTGACGCCTTCCTTGAACTCATTCCCCAGGTTCCTATTCATGCTCGGTTCATGAGCCATCTTGTAGGGAGTCCGGGCAATGATCAGGCCGGCAATCACGAACAGGAAACTCAACCCATTCGCCAGGAAAACGGCCGACTCGCCACCGGTCACGGCGATGATCCAGGCCGCGCACAGGGGACCCAGCACACGGCCGACGTTGAAGGCGGTCGTCTGAAGCGCAATCGCACTCTGCAGGGCCTCGCGTCCCGTCAGCTCGATCAACATTGCCTGGCGGGCGGTCACCTCCACAGCAACGGCAGACCCGTAGAAGAACGCCAGGGAAGTGATCTGCCACATCTGGATCTTCCCAGTATAGGAGAGATACGCCAGCGCGAACGCCTGGAGCGACATGATGGCCTGGAAGATGATAACCGTTTTCCGCTTGTCCCAACGCTCGACCAGCACACCGGCAGGCAGCGCAAACAGCAGGGTGGGCAGGGTGCTGGCGAAGCCGATCAGGCCTAGGTCCAACGGCCGACCGCTCATGCGATAGGCAAGATAAGGAAGGGCCGTGGATTGCATCCACGTGCCGATCACTGATATTAATTGCCCGGTGACAAACAGGATGTAATCGCGAGACGCCAGTGCGGGGAATCGGACGGCAATCAGCGATGGTTTCTGGCGCTCCATTTCGTTATTTGACTTGGACGACCAGTTCCGGGTTATCGTTTTCAGGCTTGTTGACCTGTGTACTGACCGGGTAGGCGTTCATCATCTCGGCCGGGTATGGATTGATCAACGGAAGCAGGTTTTCGGGAGTCTGGGGCGAGGGATCCAGCCATTTGCCGTAGTCGCGCGGGTGCAGGATGGCGGGCATCCGATTGTGGATCAGCTTCATCAGGTCGTTCGGCTCGGTGGTAATGATCGTACAGGACTTAACTTGCGCGCCATCCGGGCTGTTCCAGGAATCCCAAAGGCCTGCAAACGCAAACGGCTTGTGGTCATTCATATGGATGAAATAAGGTGTCTTGACCTTCCCGCCCGGGCTGGTCCTCCACTCATAGAAGCCGTCTGCCAGAACCAGGCAGCGCTTGTATTTGAGACTGCCCCGGAAGGATGGTTTTTCCGCCAGCGTTTCCGCACGGGCATTGATCAGGCGATTGCCAATGCCCGGGTCCTTGGCCCACATGGGGATCAGCCCCCACAGGAAAAAATCGGCGGCATTACTTTCGTCGTTGGGGATGACAAGCACAGGCTGGGTGGGTGCAATGTTGTAGCGTGGCGCAAACTTTTCGGGGAAGGAATAATTTTGAAAGGTCTCCTGCAAATCAGCAGGGTTTACGGTCAGGGTAAATCGTCCGCACATGTTAACTCCTTTACGTTACAGGTATCGCATGGTTTTAATTTGAGGATCGGAAAGGGTATATGCCGGAGTCAGACCGGCACTCTCACCATGGATCATACAATTGTACTTGGACTCGGCAGTTTATTAGGGATATTTTCCAGGTAGACGATCCGCTGCAGGAAGGCTCTTATTTTCTTTTCAACCTGCGAAAATCCCCATCCCGGACGGTCAGGCCGGTGGCATCCAGGTGTTCCAGGAGAGCCTGGGCATATTTGCGACTGGTACCCAGCAGGTCGCGTACTTCTGCCAGGGTAATCTTATCGTTTTGAAGAAGTGCAGCGCGGATTTTACTCACACCCTCGTTGTAGTCCTGTTTGCGGAAAAGCACATCGCTGGACACATTCACGAATTCGCCCATTTCGACCAGCGCGTTCATGACCTCCGGTCCAACCTGGGCCTGGCATTCCTTGAGGCCGGGTGGGTTGAAGGGATTCTGTTCGAAGCTGCGCATAAGGTTCTGGATCTTTGCCTGTTGATCCGGATCAAAGAGGATCTCATGGCCGGATTTTGCCAGAAAAGCGGAGCGCTCGCTCAGTTGTCCCTGGCTGATCAGTTTGTTGATCACTGCATTGAAGGCGCGAGAGGATAGTTTGAGCCGGCTTTTGAGCTCTTCGCGAGGGATGCCGCGCCGGAGGGGATAGCTCGTATGATAGAGGTCCACGGTGCTTACCGTACTCGCCCGCAATGAGCTCCAGTGAGGGAAAGCCATCGCGAGCAGATCGCTTTGTATACCCGGCTCGCCTTCCTCAAGCAGGATGAGGGTATTTTCCTTAAGTAACTCTTGTAGAGCCGGTTCTGCCCTGGATGAATCCAGACGGGAGCGGCTTACCATCTCCCTCAGGGAGGCAACATTCAACGCCAGCGCAGCCTCAAACAGGATCTCCGCGGCCGTGCCTTGTGTAAGCAGCTCCAGGGATTTCAGCACCTCCTGATCGAACCGCTTATGGCGTCCCCTTGGCTGGTGGTCCACGACCATGCCGCCCCCCAGCGTTTCCCCCGGCGAGGGACGGCGCAGGATGTAACGGTCGCCGCGCACCGTGACGACCGGGTCACGAAGCTCGAGCTGGATCCAGCCTTCTTCGCCGGGATCCAGTCTTTCCTTTCCAAGCAATCTCAGCCTGGCAAGGGTCTCACTGGCGCCGGTATAGAATTTGACTTCATCTCCATGCCGGAGGAAGGTGGAAGCATCCTTCAGCAGACGAAGGCGGGCATC
>JBLNAU010000652.1:0-6603 GCA_050259515.1 Syntrophothermus sp. | reverse complement strand
TTCAAAAAGACTGCCGGGTACAGGATCAATTTTTCCTGGCAGGTTTCTCAGCGGGCGCCGAGTTTGTACAGGCCTATACTTTCGATCATCCCAACTCGGTCAAAGCGGCGGTCCTCCTATCCTCCGGGAACTATTACGGACCCGACCCCGCCGCACAGGAGGTTCCAATCCTGGTCGTGATCGGCGGTCGGGACGATCCCACCGCTGTAAAGAACGCGCAATTGTTTACAGAGCTCCTCAAAGAAAATCAATTCTCTGTTGAACTGAATATACTGCCAGGTGTGGGACATGAGATCTCGCCTCAGGCACTGGAACGGACGATTCGATTATATAATGAGGTGAACGCGTCCACCCCTGAACCTTGATCGGGGACACCCTCCCTTTTGCCCAAACGCTTTTCCTCGGGACACAGACACCGCGACCTCCCACGAACGCGCCACAACTGAGACGCCTCTTGCTTGCAGGACAAATTTATTCCATGTTTTCACGCGCCGACCGTTTGATCCTCCTCCTGAGTGTGGCAGCAATTTTCAGCTCCTATTATGTTTGCGATAGGTTCTACGAGCAGCTTCCTCACACCGAGGACGAAATTTCATATCGCTGGCAGGCGCGCGTGTTTGCAGAGGGAAAATTATTCGTTGCATCACCACCGCATGCAAAAGATATGTTTATTCCCTTTGTCATTGATCACCAGGGTAAACGCTTCAGCAAATATACTCCAGGCTGGCCGTTAGTCCTTTCCCTGGGCATGCGCATCGGTCTGGATTCATGGGTCAACCCGCTCCTCGGCGGAATCAGCGTCTGGCTGACCTACCTGCTCGGAAAAAGACTTGTCAGCCTGCCTGCCGGATTCATCGCGGCTCTCCTGATGGCCACATCGCCCTTCTTCCTGCTCAATTCGGGGACATATCTCTCCTCCAACCTTTCGTTGATGCTGACGGGAATCATCGCCCTTGCCTGGGTGGAGTCTTTTTCCCATCCAGCTTCCGATCGCTATCCGATCGTTGCCGGGTTGTGCCTCGGGTATCTCGCACTGACCCGTCCGCTGACGGCTGTGGGCGTGGCATTGCCTTTTGGAATCCATGAGCTCATCCTGGCCTGGCGCAATGAATTGAACTCCCGCAGGCGAATGCTGGTGGTCGTTTCTCTCGCCGTGAGCCTGGCCGGCTTTCTTCTCCTGTGGCAGTACTTAACAACCGGCAGCCCCTTCCTCAATCCATATACCCTGTGGTGGTCGTTCGACAGAATTGGTTTTGGAAAGGGATATGGGCCCACACCTGGCGGCTATACCCTGAAAGAGGCACAAGAAAATATGAAAGTCATGCTGAGAGCCGCGCGCCGCGATGCTTTTGGCTGGGGGAGACTCTCCTGGATTTTTATCCCGTTCGGCTTGTGGTCCTTCAGAAAAAACAAACCTGCCTGGAGCGTCCTAGCCATATTTTTTTCACTGGTTCTTGCCTATGCTTTCTATTTTGGAACCGTTACGCGCTATGGCCCGCGTTATTACTATGAGGGGCTGTACAGCCTCACGATCCTGAGCGCGGCGGGAATTGTCTGGCTGGCCGGAAGGAACAGGCTCAGGATTGCATTGGCCGTTCTTCTGACAGGCGGTCTGATCGGCTACAACCTGTTCTTTTATCTGCCCGCCCGGTTCGACAAGGCGCGGGCGATCTATGGGATCACGCGCGCCCAACTGTCCCCATTCCAAACCGCGGAGGCGCTGCAACGAACGCCTGCGCTGGTGCTCGTCGCTCTCAACGAGAAAAATGTTTATGGAAACCTGGATGAGGACTGGTCCCGGTACGGCGGACTGCTCGAGCTGCAGAATCCCGACCTCACCTCGCCCTTCATCTTCGCGGTCATGCGCGGAGAGGCGGAAAACGAAGCTTTGATACGCGATTATCCCAACCGCCGTGTGATCTATTACTATCCGGACGAGCCAGGGAAATTTTACGAGTCGCCGCGGAGCGAATGATTCGATCCTGATCATAAAATATCTCCTCCCCCAATCCAATAGCAGAATTGGGGGAGGGGATCGAAGGGGTCTATGCCGGATGCAGTTCCTTTTCACCCAGGGGAACGGACTTCTCCCGGATGGTGATATTCCTGTCCTGGAGCTCCTCCATGAACCAGGTGTAGTTCTCGCCGTGGATGCATTCCTCGGGAGCGCGGATGCCTTTCAAGTCCACCCTGCCCAGGCCCACCAGCTTTGCACCAATGGCCGCCGGGAAGCTCGTGACCCTCGCCATGGCGGAGAATTGCGGGTCGGCCGTTTCCCACATATAGTACTCGAATTTATGGGGCTGATTGTCCCGGACGCCGGTAACGGTGTTGTACATCACGCAGACGTCTCCATCTCCCTCCTGGGGCACCAGCAGTGGGTTGATGATGCTCAGCAGGAACTTGCGGGGAGAAATTTTGGCGCCGTCGATCTCCAGCGGGTTTTCGTCGAACAGGCCACACTCAATCAGAGTCCGTACACCCTGGTAATGACCCGGCCAGCGGACCGTCTTCTCGGCGAAGTACTGCAGCTCGGGATGGGTATGGATAAAGCTGGGCATGCCGGGTGTCACCGCGCATTCCAGCTTTTCATCCAGGCCGAACTCATTAAACTGAAATGTCTCTTCATCGTACAGAGCGTGCACTTCCGTGGGTCTGCCATCTTTCAGGATCTGGGTCTTGATGCTGTATTCGCGCAGCACATGCTCCAGCGACCAGGTTGTCATATAGCGCAGCGGATGCTTCGCGCAGCATTCGATGTTGGGGATACCGCCCACGCGGGCAATCACCTGCTCGGCACGATCGAGCTGGTCGATGCCATGGGCGCTCGTGATGTTGCTCAGTCCCGGGGCGAAGCCCATTCCATCGAGGATCAGCACATCGTTTTGCAGGGCCTTCTCGTGAAGGCTTTCCCCGTATTCCTGGCTGTCGCGATATTCTTCGGGTACGACAAAACCTTCGGTCTGGTAATTATCCGGCCGCCGGTGGTATTCCTCCAGGATATCGACCAGATCCAACCGCGCGTCGATCGCCGCTTCCATGACCTGGTAGCTCAGCTTGCGGTTCGGGAGTGTGGAGACCCCGACATCATATTGCTTCATGGTCTCCCTGACACCTTCGATCGAGCGGATGTCCAGGGCATGGCACTGGAATTTGCCGGTGTCATGTCCCTTGACCAGGGATCGCAAGGCGTTCTCCTGGAGATCCAGCAAGCCTACTGTTTCCACGGCGGGGTCACTCGCCAGATATGAAACGACCGCCTTCCCCATCTTTCCTGCTGCGCCGATTGCCAATACTTTCATCTTTTCCTCCGCAATTAAGTATGTTCGCTGTCGTTCGAGCTGTACGGCAATGAATTGATTTATCTACGCTGCTTCCTTGTAATGATCCGACCCATCCGGCTTGATCGCCACTTCCTCTCCCTCGAGTAGCCCGCTGAGGCCTCTCTGGCCCGGCTCCAGCCTCTTATGGTTACAATATTCACAGGTCGTGGGGTCATGCGGCACATAGGTCTTTGACTGTTCATAGGCCGCGACATACCCCTCATAATTGCGGATGACCACATTATGCTCAGACATGCTCACCAGATAGTTGGGCATCAAAGGCACTTTGCCACCGCCTCCGGGCGCATCGATCGCAAAGACCGGAACACCGAGCCCGGAGGTGTGTCCGCGCAAGCTCTCGATAATCTCGATCCCTTTGCCAACGGGTGTCCGGAAATGACCTGCCCCTTCCACAAGGTCGCACTGGAACAGGTAATACGGCCGCACGCGAATGCGCAGCAGTTTGTGGATCAATGCCCGCTGAATATGGACACAATCATTGACCCCGCCCAGCAGAACGGTTTGATTCCCCAGCGGGACACCCGCGCGTGTCAGGATATCGGCTGCCTGGGAAAGTTCCTCTGTGATCTCATTCGGATGGTTGACATGGATATTCATCCACAAGGGATGATACTTTTGCAACATCTCCACGAGCTCACCGGTGATCCTCATCGGCAGGAAAACAGGGACGCGGGTGCCGATGCGGATGATCTCAACATGCTCGATCTCCCGCAAACGGCAAAGGATCTCTTCGAGGATCCTCACCGGCAGGATGAGAGGATCGCCACCCGAAATGATCACATCCCGGATCTGCGGATTTCTACGGATGTAATTGATCTGCTGCTCGAACTCAGACCGGGAGAACGTTTCGGTTGGATTCCCCACAATACGTGAGCGCGTGCAATACCTGCAATAGGTGGCGCACTGGGTTGTCACCAGCATGAGCACCCGGTCCGGATAGCGATGGGTCAGCCCGGGGACGGGTGAATCCCGATCCTCGGCCAAGGAATCCTCCATCATACCGACGAAGGACGAGCTTTCTTCGCAAGTCGGTATGACCTGTTTACGGATGGGATCGTTGGGATTGTCCGGGTCGATGAGGGAGATGAAGTAGGGAGTGATGTCCACCCTGAATAGATTGCTTGAGATCGCAAGCGCCTTGCGCTCACTCTCGGTCAGATGGATCACCTGACCGATATCGGCAGCAGAGTTCAATCGATTGCTAAGCTGCCAGCGCCAGTCATTCCACTTTTCCAGCGGAACGTCCTTGTATAACGGTGCCCTCTTGGAGCAGGATGTAAAGCCGACCATCGTTTATCTCCTTTCATATTCGATCAAAGAAATTTGCTCACCAGTAAATCAACACCTCGTTGCGAGTCTGGCTGACAAATCGATCTTGTGGAGATCAGTTCAATTACATAGACAAGTTGTTCAAATCGGCTTGGACCCGTGGGTCCTATTAGTATTGTATTCCTTAATGGTTGAGGCAAGAAGTAACATCCGGCAGGCTGCACGCATGAGTGTTATCAGTTGTAAGAAACGTCTGGATGTGCTATTCCTGAAAGGTAATACCAGAAATTTAAGTACGGCGTTGCATTCAACGTCGACCGTTTGGGAACGTGCAGCAGAAGATGGCTAGTCAATTCATTGTTGGAGGGCAGCATGAGCGGACGCACGGATCAGCAATCGAAGTACAAAATTGCCTGGTTGCCAGGCGACGGCATCGGGGTGGATGTTCTGGATGCCACAAAAATCGTTCTCGATAAATTGAGGCTTGACGCAGAATATATTCACGGCGATATCGGCTGGGAGTTTTGGTGCCAGGAAGGAGATGCTCTCCCCCAGCGCACCGTGGCTCTGCTCCAGAATGTGAACGCCGCCATGTTCGGCGCGATCACATCCAAACCGGTCAAGGCCGCCGAACTGGAGCTGGCACCGGAACTCCAGGGCAAGGGATTGATCTACCGCTCCCCTATCGTCCGCCTGCGACAGATCTTCGACCTGTATGTCTGCCTGCGCCCGTGCAAGGCATATGCCGGCAACCCTTTGAACTACAAGGAAGACATCGACCTGGTCATCTTTCGCGAGAACACGGAGGATCTGTATTCAGGCGTGGAGTTCAACCCGGTCCCGGCCGAGCTGGCGGAGGTATTGACCCGGCTGTCCAAACCGTTCGGCGCATTCAAAAATGTGCCGCTCAACGAGCTGGCGATCTCGAACAAGATCGTGACTTGCAAAGGCTCCGAGCGCATCATCCGGGCCGCGTTCGAGTTTGCCCGCACACATAACCGCAGGAAGGTCACGGTCATTCACAAGGCGAACGTCGTGCGCGCCACGGAAGGCTTGTTCCTGGATATCGCCCGGGAAGTGCACAAGGAATTCCCCGAGATCGAGATGGACGATGCCAACGTGGATGCCATCTGCATGTGGCTGTTGAAGAACCCGAAGAACTATGATGTGATGGTGGCCACCAATATGTTTGGCGATATCATCTCGGACCTTGCGGCACAGATGGTCGGCGGGCTGGGCTTCGGCTGCTCTGGCAACATCGGGGACAGGCTGGCGGTGTTTGAGCCCAGTCATGGCTCGGCGCCCAAGTATGCCGGGATGTATAAAGTGAATCCGATCGCCACGATCCTTTCCGCCAAGATGATGCTCGACTGGCTGGGAGAGGTGGAAATGGGCAACGCGCTGGAACGCGCCACTGCCGAGGTGATCCGGGAAGGCAAGGTCCGCACGTACGACATGGGCGGTTCGAATAGCACACTCGAAATGGGTGAAGCGATCGCGTCAAAACTATAGGGAGAAATATGAAACCAATTTTCATTCACGAAGTCGGACCCCGGGACGGGCTGCAGGGCGAGACGTTGACCGTCCCGCTCGAGGTAAAAATCCGCTGGGTCGAGGAGTTGTTCAGCTCCGGCGTGGATATCATCCAGCTGGGATCATTCGTCCACCCGGAGAAGGTTCCGCAGATGGCGGACACGGATGAGCTGTTCCATCACGTCGTGCACTCCAAGCCGAAACATGTCACTCTTGCCGGATTGGTCCTGAACGAAAAAGGGCTGGAACGCGGGTTTGCCTGCGGCGTGGAAATGTTCTGCATGGGCGTCTCAGCCAGTGAAACACACAGTTTGAAGAACACCGGTATGACCACCCGGGAAGCCCTCCGACGCATCATCTCGATGGCCAGCCTGGCGATGTCTGCAGGCAGGAAGGTGCAGGTCTCGGTGCAGTCCGCATTTGGCTGCGGATATGAAGGGCCGGTCGCGCAGACAAG
>JBLNAU010000651.1:0-3529 GCA_050259515.1 Syntrophothermus sp. | reverse complement strand
TTCCCTGGGTGAATTGCTGCCGCACCTGCATGCACGGAATGATGAACAGGAAGCCAATAAAATCAGCCTGGGTGACCAGAAGAAGGTATTGGGTAAGCAGGACCTCCATTGCAATGAACAGCCCAGACACCCACCGATATCGATTGGCAAACAGGATTGTTCCCAGAAGCGCTAGGAACCAGCCAGCCAGGGATCGCAAACCTGGCTCCAGAAGAGGTGAGTTTTGAAAACCCATCATAAAACGCAGGACAACCGATGCAAACATGAATCCGGAGACAAGATAATAGGTCCAGCGATGTAGCCAGGCACTGTTTGTGTTCAAGGCCGGAACCGGATTGCTGGTTTTCATCCTGCACTTCTTTTGTCTTTTGTGCTCCAGGAAAAATTAAATGGATGGATTGCGAATCCTGTCTACTCCTGTCCCAATTTCAGTATACATATTTTACAAATCAGGGTCAAGCAGTCATGCACGTATGTCAAACGGATTTTCGCGAGAAAGCCCGGCTGAGATTCAAACAAAAAAGACCCGGTGAGGATGCCTCACCAGGTCTTCCCAACATCCTGAAATCTGATTTACTCACTCCACGATATTGATCGGGAGCTCGTTTTTCGCGCTTAATGCTGCCACACTGACCTGGGCGGCGATCTTTTTTGCGATTTCTGTCAGTGCAACTGCGACGGGCGATTCGGGGTGACTGACGACGATCGGTTTCCCGGTATCGCCGCCGATGCGGACGTTCTGGTCCATCGGGATAGAGCCAAGGAAGTTTGCCTCGACCAGGTGTGCCAGGTGCGCTCCGCCGCCCGTCCCGAAAATATCCATGCGGGTGCCATCCGGCAACTCCAGATAGGACATGTTTTCGATAATGCCCAGGATGGGGACTTCCAGCGTACGGAACATGTTCAGGCCGCGACCGGCATCTTCGAGCGAGACCAGCTGCGGAAGGGTGACGATCACCGCGCCGCTGAGGGGCAGGGCCTGCGCCAGGGACAGGGCGGCGTCACCGGTTCCCGGGGGAAGGTCCACGATCAGATAGTCCAGCTCGCCCCACTCCACGTCGCTTAAAAACTGGCGGATGGCGGAGTTGAGCATGGGTCCACGCCAGATCAGGGGCTGGCCCGGCTTGACGAGCAGGCCCATCGAGATCATCTTGATCCCATGCGCTTCGGCGGGGATCAAGCGGGGACCCTGGGGAGCAGGAAGTCGATCCACTCCCAGCATGGTAGGTGTGTTGGGTCCGTAGATATCCGCGTCCATCAGGCCCACGCGTGCACCACTTTTGGCGAGGGCCACCGCAATGTTCACCGCGACCGTGGACTTGCCTACGCCGCCCTTGCCGGAACCGATGGCGATCGCATTTCGGATGGGCATGTTGACCAGCCCGCGCATGCGGCCATCATTGGGGACATCCGAGTCCATCTTGATGCTGACAGACTTGACGCCTTCAATGGCCATGACGGCCTGTTTTGCTTCTCTTTCGATCTGCGTGCGAAGCGGGCAGGCTGGGGTGGTAAGCATGATCGTAAAGAAAACCTGGTCCCCCTGGATCTCCAGCTCACGAACCATGTTCAGTGTGACAAGATCCTGATGTAGCTCGGGTTCCTGCACTTTGGATAGGGCTGATAGTACTGCTTCTTTTGTAATTGTCATTCAATTCCCTTTGTGAAGGTAGATGTAAAGGAATACACGTACACAGGTATACATGTCTACCTGTGTACGTGTATTCCTAGCTACGTATTCGCCGCTGCCGCCGCGGCTCCTGCTGCCTTTGCAGCCTTGGCGGCTTCCTTGGCCTTGCGCTCCGCCTCGTTACGCTCGTAGTTCTCCGGGCGGATGGCCCTGTAGTAGGAGGCCGGTTTCAGCAATTTTTCCATGTTGTACACATTGCGCGAATAGGAGGCGATCTCGAAGTCATGGTCCATGATGATCGCGTCGAAGGGGCAGTACTCAGCGCAGAAACCACAGTTCATGCAAATATCGGCATCGATGTAGAACTCGGTCGGCTCGGGAATGGGGCGGCCGGTGTTCGGGTCGTTGGAGCGCACGATCCAGATGCACTGCGGCGGGCAGACCTTGGCGCAGATGCCGCACGAGGTGCAGCGCACTTCCTTCTTGCCCTCCGCTCCCTCATCGTAGACGAGGAAGGGCAGGTAACGCGATTCCTCCGGCTGGAGGAGCCGCTCTTCCGGGTATTGAACCGTGAATATGCCGCGTGTCTTCGAGCTCGAGCGATGGGCGACGCCTTCGGCGCTGTTATAGCGTTTCTTGCCGCGGATCATCCAGGCGATGTCATCGACATAGGTGTTCCAGAATCGCTTCGCGGTAACGCCTAGTCCTTTAAGAATACCTTTTCCGTACATGTTTATTCTCCGTATTCTGTCATTGCGAGGAGCGCTGGCTGCGACGAAGCAATCTCCTCATTATGTGGAGACTGCTTCCCGGCACCAAACCGCCGGGGCGATGTCGGGCTACCGCCCTCGCAGTGACATCTAGCGATCGAGCTCGCCCATCACAATGTCCAGCATGCCAAGCAGCGCAACAAAGTCTGCGATCTTGGTGCCGATACACATCTGCTCGAGGGCAGTGATGTTCACAAATGACGCCGGCCGCACGTGGTAGCGCCAGGGATTGGGCTTGCCGTTCGAAACCACGTAGAAAGCCAGCTCGCCCTTGGGCGATTCGATCCGGCCATAGGACTCGCCGGCCGGGACTCGCACCTGGTACTGCGGTTTCTGGGAATTGATCGGGCCGGCGGGAATCTGCTTGACAGCCTGCTCCAGGATGCGCAGCGACTGGCGGATCTCGTCGACGCGGATAATGTAGTTATCGTACATATCGCCGTTCGGGCGCGTCGCAACATCGAAATCGAAGCGATCGTAGATCGAGTAGGGATCGGCGCGGCGCAGATCATAGGGCACCCCGGCGGCCCGGAGCACAGGACCCGTCACGCCGAATTTGATGGCGGTCTCCGCATCCAGGACTCTGATGCCCTTCAAACGGGCGACCAGCACTTCATTCTCACTCAACAGGCGGTCCATTTCATCGGTCTTGGCCTGCAGGCGGTCGAAGACCAGGTCCTTGATCTTCTGCATCACATCTTCTGGCACGTCGCGGACCACACCGCCGAAGCGCAGATAGTTACACATCATGCGCGAGCCGGCAACCGCCTCAAAGATATCCAGGATCAGCTCACGCTCCTCGAATGCATACAAGGCCGGCGTGTACATGGCGCCTAAGTCATTGAGCAGCATGCCGATGAACACGAAGTGGTTCTGGATACGGCTGAGCTCGGCCATGATCACTCGCAGATACTCTGCGCGTTCCGCCACGGGGATCTTCATCAGTTTCTCGACCGTGATGGCATAGCCGAGGTTATTGCTCATCGAGTTGAAGTAATCCAGGCGGTCGGTGAACGGCATGTTCTGCAGGAAGGTATTGCGCTCGCCGATCTTGTCATGGTTGCGGTGCAGGTAACCGACCACCGGTTTCAGGCCGACGATGGTCTCGCCATCCAGGGTCAGGGCAGCG
>JBLNAU010000650.1:0-4477 GCA_050259515.1 Syntrophothermus sp. | reverse complement strand
CCCGGCTATATTGAGATTTTAATATAACATTGTGTAATCCAACCGGGCCGAATTTTCATGCGTGCAAAAGTAAAATTTCACGCGACCGGACTCGAGCCTGTATCAACCTGATACAGGCTTTTTCATATTCCGGAAATGTGGGAACAAACACAAAGGTCAGAGATCGTCCAGCTCAATCATGCTCTCCGCCGCCATCCCCTCCTGGATTTCCATCATGGCACTGCGTGCAGGTGGCGGTTTGCAAGTTCTGGGTATGGCAGGAGCGGCAGCCTGCGCCTCCATGGTTCACGCCGCTGCCTCCCTCGTCGGCAATCCCGGGGTGCGGACCCTTGTAAGGGGCCGACCAGTTACTGGTCGTGTGGCAGGACGAACACTCGCCTCCAAACATGCCTGCGTGGAAGGCCGGGTCTGCATGGCAGCTTGAACAGGCCGTCGACAGACCGGTGAATTGGCCCGAGGAGTGACAGCGCTTGCAGTCCACACCGGAATGCCCACCCGTTAATGGGAAGCTGGTGCGGTTGTGATCGAAGTCCACATTGTCCCAACTGGAAGGATTATGGCAGGCCGAGCAATCGGTGCCATATTGGCCGTTATGCGCGTCCTGCTGTTTATGGCAGGAATAGCAGTCGCTGGGCGTGCCCTTGAATACCTGGTTGACATGGCAGGATTCACAGGGAACTTCCTGGTGCTCGCCTTCGAGCTTGAAGGAAGACAGGTTGTGATCGAACCTGGCAGGTGTCCAGCCGTCCTCGGTGTGACAGTCTGCACAGCGCACGCCGAAGCGCCCAGCATGCGGATCATCCTTTTGGTGACATGAGGAACAATCCTGAAGCGTGACCGGAAAGTCAATTAATCTGCGCGCATTGTAATGGCACTTGTCACAGGCAAGGCCCACGTGCCTGCCTTTGATCTTGAATGGGAACTGGTTATGATCGAAATTTTTACCAAACCGGTCCACGCCATCGTGGCAGTCCAGGCAGGCCGTTCCATAGGCCAGGGTATGGGCGGTCATGAACGAGACATCCATCTGGCGGTGGCAGCGGTCACAGGTAGAGAGATCGAATTTTGCGATGTCGTTGACGTGGCAGTCCTGGCAGGTGAATAAAACACCCGTGGACACCTGCTTGTGCGCATTCAAAGAGAAACCCACTGCCTCATGCGGGAAGGAGGCGTCGTTCATCTCGGTCAGCCTGGCATCCGGGCCGCGATGCTCGGGGTGACAGTGACGGCAGCCCAGCTCCGGGTTGTCGTGCAGCAGGGACCCATGCATCGAAGCGACATCCCGCATCTGCGCGGCGATGTCCATATGGCAGTCCGCGCACCGGTCTGCCATGCTCGCAGACTCCCATGGCGCGGCATGGCATGCCTTGCAGTTTCCCTTCGTCGCGGCATGTGAGGTCACTCCCCCCAGCGAACGACCTCCCTGGGCGTTCAGCGGCCCGGGACTATACATCTGGACGCCGCGGGCATAGGCGTACCCCACGATCGCTAGGGCAGTGATCAGGGCGGCGAGCAGGCCCGTTCCGGTCAGGCAACCCAGACGATTGCTTCTCATTCCACCTCCCTACTTTAGAAGCGTGGCGTAATACAGCGCCGCACCGACATGCACGAAAGCAGATACGAACAACGCCATTCCGATCGGAATATGGACCGTATGCCAGAGCGCCATCAGCCGGCGGGCATGTTTGAGAGCTTCCTGGGAGAGCGTTCCTTCGATCTCCAGCCCATCCAATGTGCGCGGGATGCGGGTAAAGATATAGCGCCCGATAAATCCACTGGCGACGATCACGAAGGTCAGAAGAGTCGTCACCCCGGCCAGCCCGTTGAACTTCCAGGAGGTGTGCAGCAGCACCATGTAGGGACCCACAATTCCCATAAAGATATGCGATTGAAGCCAGGTTGACATCCTGCCCCATTTCACACGCCGGCTTCGCTTGCGGAGGCTGTACAGCGTTTCGGTCATCAGCATCAGGAGGAACCCCAGGATCCCGATGGCATGGCCGAACAGTTCATAAGCGGGAGGGATCGCCCGCGTAGCGAAGACAACCGCGACATATAACCCGCTGATGAGAAGCATGGCCAGGAACGCCAGCCAGAGCTCCTTGTAGCCTCGAAGCATGCACCCTCCCCAAAAAATTAGTACGTACGCTAGTTAATTCTTCGATCTCCAGCTCGTCCAGAAATCGGCAATGACATCGCCGATCTTCGCATTGGTTTCCAGGAGCCGGTCCCGGATGGGCGAGATATCCACCTTCTCCGAGATCATTGTTTCGAGAGGCAGCGAAAGTTTTTGATCGCCCATGACAATGGCGCCCAGCAGCTGCCTCTCGCCAACCATCACCCGCACCCGGTTCACTTCGAACCCCGATTGGGCGATGACCACATCCGGCAGCGTTCGCCATGTTTCGCTGTCGCCGCGGGCGATGCCCACCAGATCCTCATCCCGGCCGCGTCCGACAGCCCCGATGATCGTCGTGGTCAGACCGGCCAGGCGGGTCACATTGAACGAAACAGGCCGGACATAGGCAGTCCGCTTCCCGGCCATGTTCAACCCGGCAGCATGTCCCTGCCCGCGGGCCGGGTTCCATAGACTGTCTACCATGGATTTCCCGCTTACCGGATCATACGCCTGGGCCACATCGCCGGCCGCGTAGATATCTTCGGCGCTCGTCTGCAGATGTTCATCGACCAGGATGCCGCGCTCTACCGACAGCCCGGCCTGCCCGGCCAGCTCCAACCGCGGCCGGATCCCGATCGCGTAGGCCAGCAGGCTGCATTTGAGGGCTTGACCATCCGCCAGGCGGACCCCGTTCACGCGCCCGTTTTTACCGGTCACTTCGCCCAGCTCGGCCTGGTGATGCAGAGTCACCCCTTCCTGCTGCAGCCGCGCCTCGATGATCCTGGACTCGTGAGCATCGAGAACATTGCTCCAGTAACGGTCACCTCGCAATAGATAATGAACCCGCATGCCGCGGGCCAGCAATCCCTCCACCAGCTCGAGGGCGGTGATGCCACCGCCCAACACAACGGCCGTTTTGCCGCGCTGGGCATGCTTCAGGATCCGCCTTGCATCCTCGAGATGGTCCAGTTTGAGCACACCGTCCAGGTTCGCGCCTGGGACTTCCAGGGGCAGGGCCTGCGCGCCGACCGCGATCAACAACCTGTCATAGGAAAGGCTTTTGTGGGCATTGAGATCCAGGCTATGCAGCTCGCGCCGAATGGCATCCACACGTCCTTTGACATAGCGGAATCTCAGGCGTTTGTAGTCCTCGGCCGTGCGAGGGAACAGGGCTTTGTCGTGGAGCTCGCCCGTCAGATAGTAGGCCAGCCCGGGCCGTGAATAGAATCCGTGAGGATCATCGCCAACGAGCACGATCTCGCCATCCGCATCCACGGATCGGATCGCTTCGACCGCGGCCATGCCTGCCACCCCCGTTCCAACGATCACATATCTCACGAGCCCCCCTCGCGGAACAGATCGGTCCTCTCAAAGCGCAGGACGCCGCGCGGACAGCGCGCCACACATTCCCCACAGGTCAGGCACTGGCTGTGCCTGACCGGCTCTCCCCTCCAGGCATGGGAGCGGACGTCGATGCCGACCGGGCAGTTATAGGAACAGATCCCGCATTGTACACAGCGCGCCGGGTCTGGCACCACCTGTCCCGTCGCGCGGATCGCATGCCGGTCCGCATCCTGTTTGAACAGATCAAGGAATCCCATGTAAAAGTTGTCGTCCTATGGACCAAAAAGTTATGGGTGTTATTGTCATTATAAGGATTTCAGGGAGGACAAAAGTCACAAGAATGTCATAAGAATGTGACAATTTCTATGCACAACGTGGATGAATTCTTCGTTGCAGTGTGCCACAGCTAAAAACCCGATTTGTGAGATCGTATAAAAAAACAGAGCCACCTCACGGCGGCTCTGTCTGATTCGCAAAACCTTTTTAGTCTTACGATAGGGGCACTACATTGGCGGCTTGCAAGCCTTTGGGGCCTTCCTCGACGGAAAACTCCACCTTTTGCTCGGCTTCCAGCTTGCGGTAGCCATCTGTCTGAATAGCGGTGAAGTGAACAAACACATCATCGCCACCGTCGCGACCAATGAAGCCATAGCCCTTGGTAGCATTGAACCACTTTACGGTTCCAACATAGCGTTCTGACATCTTACATTTCTCCTGCTGACAAAAAATTTGCCCGTCCATGGCGCCGCGGCGCCACGTACCGGGCACGACGCACGCAAGATTATCATGTCTAGGAAGTGGTGTCAAGACCGCGATCGAAGCTTCTTGGTTACAGTTGCATAACGGGATGTGAGATGGTACCAGGGCGGCGACCATTTTGTCACCGGAACACCCTCCCGGATCACCTGCCTAAGCTCCTCTGGACCATTAAATGGCGGCAATTGGAGGACGGAACGGCCCACTTCGAAGGCGGCATGAGCGTCAGAGCCCACCGTGCCGGGAAGATTATGCTTT
>JBLNAU010000649.1:0-4846 GCA_050259515.1 Syntrophothermus sp. | reverse complement strand
ACAAGGGCGATCATTTCACCAGGCTGGACCTTGAGTGAAAAGTCTGTCAGAACTGGCTTGCGGTCCTCATAGTAGAAGTTCACATGCTCGAATTCGATCTCACCCATCAAGGTTGCTGCCGGGATCGCATCCGGCCGGTCATGGACATCGGCCGGGGTATCGATCAAGGTAAAGATTCGCTCCGCAGATGCGATCGAGTGTTGCATTTCTGCATACACCCGGGCAAAGTCCTGGATCGGCCACATCATAAATGTCAGGTATGAGACGAAGGCCATGATGCCGCCAACGGTCATCGTGCCCTGTGGGATCTGTACACCACCGAAACCGATGATCAGACCCAGCGCAATGGCAGCAATGATCTGCACGGTGGGCAGGAAGAGTGCGGAAAGCCAGGCCGCGCGGTAGGCGGCTTTATACATGCTGGAGGTAAGGACCTGGAACTCCTCCGTGTTCTCATCCTCCCGCAGCAGCGCCTTGACCACACGCACACCCTGGAAATTCTCGTTGAATGCACCGGTGATCTTTGAGTTGGTGCGGCGTGTAACGCGATATTCGACCAGGATCTTCTTACGGAACTGGACAGCAATGTACAGCATGATCGGGACGATGGCGACCACGATCAGGGCCAGCTTCCAGTTGATAATGAGCATGAAGATCAGCGAGGTTGTGATGTTCATGATTGCCCAGGTGGTGTCCACAATACCCCAGGTCAGCAGGTCGGAGACACGGCCGGTATCCGAGGTAACACGTGCGATCAGGCGGCCGACCGCGTTCTGGGCATAATAGGAGAGCGAAAGCTCCTGCAAATGGTCGAACAGCGCCTTCCGCAGATCATACTGAACCCGCTCGCCCAGCACGCCTGCCAGGTAAATAAATGTGAACACAAACCCCGATTGCATGATCTGCAGAACACCATAAACCACGGCAATCTGTATCAGAGCCTGCTTGTTCGACGGGGTGATGGCCGTATCCACGATCTGCTTGTTCAGGTAGGTAAAGAAAGCGTCCAGGATCGAGGTCACCAGGATCGCGATCATAAAGCCTAAGACCCATTTCCAGTGCGGCTTGAGCAAACTAATAATCCGCCTGACCACTGGGCTGGTCAGTTGCGAGGTATGTTCCTCTTCCTCTATTTCAATAAGTTCGTCGCTCATTCTTTATTCTCCGGTTCTTCTGTGACGGCGCGGCATGCAATGCCGTCACAGAAGAACAAATCAATTGATGCGAGAAATTTCCATCTCCAGCTCTTCATCGATCTTGGTCTGGATGTCGTAAATTCTGCGGTACATGCCATCCTTTTTGGCAACCAGTTCCTGGTGGGTTCCCATCTCAACAACTTCGCCCTTGTCCAGGACCAGGATCAGGTCGGCGACCATCACGGACTGGATGCGGTGAGCAATAATGAAGGTGGTGCGGTTTTCCATCAGCTCGTTCAGTGCCTGCCGGATCGATGCCTCCGTTTCGGTGTCGACCGAGGAGGTTGAGTCATCGAGGATCAGGATGCGCGGGTTCTTCAATAGGGTCCGAGCGATCGTGACTCGCTGCTTTTGCCCGCCGGAGAGCGTGACACCCTTCTCGCCGACCAGGGTGTTATAGCCATCCGGAAAACCAAGGATTACCTCGTGGACGGCTGCAGCCCTGGCTGCGCGTTCCACCTCTTCCTGTGAGACATTCCGGCCGACACCATACGTGATATTCTCGCGTATGGAGCGGCTGAACAGGAAGGGCTCCTGTTCCACGATCCCGATCTGCCTGCGCAGGTAGGCTCGTGGATAATCTTTCAGCTCGACCCCGTCCAGCAGGATGCGCCCGCTGGTGTACTCATGAAACCTTGGCAGCAGATTGACCAGCGACGTCTTGCCGGATCCGGTCGAGCCAAGCAGGGCGATGGCCTGACCGGGCTTGACGTGAAAGGAAATATTCTTCAAAACCCTGCTCTCGCCATCTGAGTAGACGAAGGAAACATCCTCGAAGAGGATATCTCCCTGCACCGGGCCTTGAGGATGAACCTTGCCCTCGAAAAGAGGCTCGCGGTTCTGCTTGACGACTTCCATCAAGCGGCCGTAGGAAACAACACCGGATGAAGCGTTGACAATGATGCGTCCCAGGTTACGGATCGGCCAGATGAGCCAGACGACCAGCCCAACATAGGCGATATAAGTGCCAACCGAGATCTCGCCGTTGATCGCCATCAGAGCCGCGTAGACAAAACCGAAGAGCATCTGCAGGCCGAGCACGATATCGGAAAGGGGCCAGAACATGGAGTGCATGAAAAGCAGGAATTTGCCTTTCATATACTTGGTCCAGTTATCCCTTTCGAACTTGCTTTTTTCATATTCCTGGCGCCCAAAAGCTTTGACCACGCGAACGCCGCTCAGGTTCTCCTGCAGGGTGGTGGAGAGCACAGCCTCCTGGGCCTGGTAGGCTTCGTAACGTTTCATGACTCTTTTGAAGAACCAGAGTGACACCAGCAGCATGAACGGGATCACGATGACCGAGACCAGGGCCAGCTCACTGTTCAGCTTGTAGATCGCAATGAAGTTGATCACAAACAGTAGAATGATGCGTCCCATGCCAATGGCTTGTTCGCTAAAGAAGCGACGCAGTGCATCCACATCGGAGGTGACTCGCTCGATCAGATCTCCGGTCGGCGTAGTCGCATGATAGGAAAAGCTCAGTCGCTGGATATGGTCGAAGAGAAAATCGCGCAGGCGGCGCGTAATTCCTTCCGCACAGTACGCCGCCAGGCGTCCGGAGACGAACGAAAATCCACCTTCGAACAAGGCCAGGCCTACGAACCCCAATCCGATATAGAGGAAGGTCTTTGTCACATCACCGTCCACATAGTGACCCTGTGTCACCACATCATCGGCGAAGTAGGCAAGGAGCAGATAGGTCATGGTTTTGGCGAGCGCAGCGCCAGCCAGCGCAATCGTTGCGCCCAGATAGGGAAGACGGTAATCCTCCATCATGAGCCAGAGACCTTTTAGACGGTTCTTGCTCTGTGTTTTCCGGAAATCGAAGGTAAGCGTTGGTTCGATTGTCGGTTCGAGTGTGGTCATTCTCTTATTCCTCTCTGAGTTCGGGACGGACAATAAAAAAGGCTGTGGCGGGTGCGCCACAGCCTAAAAATTCAGGACAGTCGAGACCTATGGTCGGTCTATGGGCGCACTACGAGAAGGCAGGAATCCAGCGAAAACGGAATCGCTTAAGTGGATGAAGAACCTGGTGAAATACATGTAATGCGCTCCTTTCCTTAGATTTGCCTAGCTTATATTAAATTAAGCTAAGCGTGTCCAGTTTACACCGGGCAAGTTGAATGTGTCAAGGCTTTTGCGTGAGAAATTTTTCCCATTCAGCCTTCTGCGCCTTCTACATGCCTGGCAAGATTATGGATCCACTTTCGAGAGCGATAGCGGGGGATGCCGAGGATCCACTTCATGGTCTCTTCGCTCATCGCGGCCAGGTAAACATAATAAACAGGGAGGTCCAGGACAAAGGCGGCGATAAACGCCATCGGCACGCCGACAATCCAGATGATAATGCCGTCCAGGAAAAGCGAGAACCGGGTATCACCGCCAGCACGCAGGATGCCCACCACAATAATCATATTATTGACCCGCAGCCATAGGAACACGGAGACCACATTGATCAAACGGCTGGCATCATAAATGACCTGGGGTGAAACGTTATATAGTGAGAGAATTGGACCTTTCACAACCTGCAATAAGAGTCCAACAATCATCCCTCCTCCGGCAGCCAGTCCCAGGGAGCGCCCGGCATATTTAAAAGCTGCTTCCTCCTTTCCCGCCCCGATGCGATTGCCCACGAGCACCGAGGTGGCATTTGAAATGCCAATGAACAGAACAAAGGCGACCTGGTCGATCGTATTGACAATGTTAATGGCTGCATAAGGTGCCGTCCCCATCCGCCCATAGATGACATTGTAGGTTGTGATACCAAGCGACCAAAAAAGTTCGTTTAGGATCACAGGCAGCATGGCTGGGATCACCCGCCTCACAAAAGATGCATCAAAATCCATCAATTCACGTAGGGAAGCAGCAACCGGGGATTTTTTGATGTAGATCACAGTAAGAAGCGTAACACACTCGAACGAGCGAGCGATCACGGCTGCTACTGCCGCGCCCTGGATGCCCAACTCTGGAAAACCAAACCTCCCAAAAATCAGAGCAAAGGACAGGAATGTGCTGATTGTCAGCGCAATGACACTGACGGTAGTGGGTGTCTTTACATCACCCGTGGAGCGCATGACCAGGGCATAGCTAAACGTGACAGCAAAGAATAAAAACGTCCATGAAAAGGTGTGGATATATTTCGCCCCCAATTCGATCACAACTGGATCCTTCGAATAGATGCCAAGAATTTGCCCGGGAATCAACTGGGCAAGCGAAAAAAATATCAAGCTGGCTGAAATTGACAGGATCAGGCAAAGACCAAGCACCCGCCGCAGATTTGGTATATCCCTGCGGCCCCAGAATTGGGCCGTGAACATGGCTGCTCCACTGATGATCCCAAAATGAACCAGGTTAAGCAGGAAATAGATTTGGCCGGCCAGACCGACGGCAGCGACCGCTGCATCTCCCTTTTGACCGACAAACACTACCGCCAGCATGTTCAGGCCTGAAAACACCGCCTGCTGGATAATGATAGGAACTGCAATCCTTCTCACTTCGGGAAAATATTCTGGGTCGCGGTAAAAATCAATTACCCTTTCGAATAGGGACACATTGCCTCCGGAGGCTCCATTATAAATGTCGATACGAGGCACTCCACCCTTTCCATCCTGCCAGACAAAAATTGAAATTGCGTTTTAAGATCTATTCTG
>JBLNAU010000648.1:0-5413 GCA_050259515.1 Syntrophothermus sp. | reverse complement strand
AGCCGGACCGCGAAGACCTCGTCAAAGGTCCACCCGCGGATAAAGCCTTCGACAAAGACGGCATTGCCTTACCCGCGGCGATGGGCTTTGCCAAGAAGAACGGCGTGGATACCAAAGCGTTGGAGATTCGTGAGGAAGGTGGAGGCAAATACGTCTTCGCGGTCGTCAAGCAAAAAGGACGCCCGACTCCCGAAGTCTTAGCCGAAGCTTTACCCAAGCTGGTGGAGAGCATCAAGTTCGAAAAATCCATGCGCTGGAATGACTCGGGGGTTTCGTTCTCGCGCCCGATCCGCTGGTATGTGGCACTGCTTGGCGACCAGGTCATCCCATTCGAATATGCAGGCGTAACTTCAGGGAATGTCACGCGCGGATTACGGCCTTTGGATTCACCGGAGATCACCATCGCATCTGCCGATCAATATTTTGAAAAGGTCCGTGAGGCGGGCATTCTGCTTGACAAAGAGGAGCGCAAGGCATCCATCGTGGAGCAGGTCAATCAAGCCGCCTCCCTGGTCGGTGGGGAAGCGATCCTTGAAGAAGGCTTGTTGAGCGAAGTGGCCAACCTCGTGGAGCTGCCCACTGCGGTCATGGGTGGGTTTGATCCGCAGTATCTGTCCCTGCCACGGGATGTATTGATCTCGGTGATGAAGAAGCATCAGCGCTATTTCCCGGTCCAAAAAGTAAGGACGCAGGGTTCCGCATCCCTCCTGCCCCATTTCATTGCCATCCGGAATGGAGATGACCTGTATATCGATATCGTCCGTGAAGGAAACGAGCATGTCCTGGGGGCACGTTTTGCAGATGCAAACTTTTTCGTTCGTGAGGATGTCAAGCAGCCGTATGAGTCCTATCGTCCGAAGCTTGCAGGGCTTACGTTCCATACCAGGCTTGGCTCGATGCTCGATAAATCGGAAAGAATCAGCAAGCTGGTCAATGACCTTATCCCCATGCTGAAGCTGGAGAACGACGAAGCCATCTTTGCCCGCCGGGCGGCTCACCTGGCCAAGGCTGACCTGGTCACACAGATGGTCACCGAGATGACCTCGCTGCAGGGCATCATCGGAAAGGAATATGCACTGCGCAGCGGTGAGCACCAGGAGGTGGCCGAAGCGATCGGTGAGCAGTATCAACCGGTGCCGAAGTCGAAGCCCGGCCTGGCCCTGGCCCTGGCGGACCGCCTGGATTCGCTGGTGGGCCTCTTTACGGCGGCAGGAGCACCCACCGGTGCGAAGGATCCGTTCGGTCTGCGGCGCGCCGCCATTGGTATCGTCCAGCCGCTCATCGAGCATAATGTCGATTTCGACCTGGAAGATGCGATCCGGAAGGCGGCCAGGGAGCAGCCTGTCGAAACCGCGGAGGGGACCCAAAAACAGATTTCTGATTTTATTGGAGGCCGTCTGAAGGTCGTCCTCAACGAAATGGGATACCGCTACGACGTCGTTGATGCAGTCCTGGCAGAGCAGTCCTCCAACCCGGCCGCGGCCGCCCGGGCAGTGAAACAGCTCCAGGCGTGGGTTGAACGGGCGGACTGGTCCACCAACCTGCCGGGCTATGCGCGTTGTGTCCGCATCATCCGCTCTGCTTCAGGTGCCAGCATTCCATCCGCTGTGAACCCCAATCTGCTGGTCGAGGCGGAGGAGAAAAGCCTGTACGAGGCGATCCGGCAGAACGTAAAAACGAGACCGTCCACAGTGGACGAGTTCCTGAACATTGTCGTCGGGCTGATCCCATCCATCAATGTCTTTTTTGACAAGGTGCTTGTCATGGCCGAGGAGGAAAAGATCCGGCAGAACCGCCTGGCGCTGGTAGGACAAATTGCCGGGCTATCCAGGGGAATTGCCGATCTCTCAAAGCTGGAGGGCTTTTAATCGATCGGAAGCGAAGCGAACCTGTGTGAAATGCAAAGGCGGCTTGCAACAGCCGCCTTTTTCATTAAGAAAAGGAATTCCTGGTTGTAAATTCAGACAAGAATAGGTATAATTTTTTATGGCAGCAGTTGGGGAAGATAATTCCTGCCCATGGCGCGTCGCACAGGGTTTCTCCACAGGACGGGAAATCCGCATCCATCAAGACAATCCGATTAACAAGGAGAAGAACGCATGTCCAAGTTAACCACCCGTATTGCTTTATCTGTTTTGATCAGCCTGGTTGTCATCGCTGGAATTTACACCACGGTCCTGGGTGCACCCTCCATCCTTTTAGAAAACCGGGCCGGAAACCATCTTGTCAGCGGGGCAAGGGTCAACCTCGACCATTATCGTGAGGCAAACCCGGCGCCTGCCGGGCTGCAATCGGATCTCCAATCCGGTCAGGGACACGACTGCCATTCCGACTCCCAGGCCAGCCCGGACGATTAGAGTCCTCCCCTCGAAGCGGGTAGCCCAGATGGCTACCCGTTTTCTTTTTAATGAATGGGGGAGTGTGGTTGGCCACCGCGGGGAGGATCAAAGTGTATTCATCTATACGACAAAAGGGGAGGAAACCCTTGAAATTCCCCTACAAATTGTCAAAAAAGCCGCAAAAATGTAGGGGGATTTTCTGGAGGAATGGGCGTCCGTCCGGTAATTTGCCGTTATCGGGCCCGGAAATGGCCCAAAAACCCTTTAAATATAGGCTTTTTCCCTCCTAAGTTGTCAGGGCGAATATGGGGACGAATCAAGAAATCCGATGTTATGTGTAGGGGATTCACTACTGTACGAGCCGCCTCAACGTGCTAGAATGATTGCAATTAGCTAGGACAACCTTAGCAGCAAAGTTGAAGGTGCTGTAAGGTCGCTGATTTCCCCAACGTGTTTCATCGCTGAACAATAGTTACCCGAACTGTTCCGGGCGACTTTGCATCCCTGTATAACAAATTTATTTTATCCTGCGTTAAGTGAGGTGAACCTTGTTAACGGATTTACGTGGTGTCAAAAAATCCAGAATGCCCTTGGCCGATGAGCCGGCTCTGGTACGTGAAGCAAAATCTGGTGATTCAGAAGCATTCGGTACGCTGTACGATGCCTACCTGGAGCGGATTTATCGCTTCGTGTATTTTCGAGTGGAGGACCAACAAACTGCAGAAGACATCACATCACAGGTTTTTCTAAAAGCTTGGGAAAACCTGGGCAGATTTCAAATCGGCGGGACCCCGTTCCTGGCATGGTTGTACACGATCGCGCACAATGCGGTCATCGACCATTACCGGACACGGAAAGTCACAGCTGCCCTGGAGGACGTCAAATTGTCCGACCCGGGCCACGCCGAAACTGTGGAGAACGGTATTGACTCCGCGGTTGAAATGCATTCGATCAAGGCTGCCCTGCAGACGTTGACCGATGATCAACGCCAGGTGTTATTGTTAAAGTTTATAGACGAGATGTCGAATGAGGAGATCGCCCGGCATCTTGGAAAACGTGAAGGAGCGATCCGTGCATTACAGATGAGAGGCTTGAAGGCGCTCTCGAAAAGGCTGACAGAAAAGATACCAATATGAACGAATTTGATCTAATCCTTGAAGAATGCGTTGATCTGATCGCGAGCGGGGAATCCACTCTCGAAGAATGCCTGATGCAATACCCTGAATATGCGGCTCAACTGGAGCCCGTTTTATACACAACAGTTCTCCTGCAGGAAGGAAAAGAGGAGGGAACTCCTCCGCCCTTCCTGCGGGCGCGTATACGCGCCCAACTAAACCAGGCCATGAAGCAGAATCCGCACCCGAAAGATCGGGTGTCTCTTTTTTTTTTGGCGTAAAGGATTACATGTAGCTCTCCTGGTGTTCGCTCTTGTCATGGCGAATACCCTGTTTGCCCAGGGCGCCCTTCCGGGACAAACCCTGTATAACTGGAAGCTGGCCAGCGAAAACCTATGGCGGAAAGTGGCAGCCGACCCGCTCGAAACAGATTTGAAACTTTCAGACCGCCGCATCTACGAATACGTCACAGTCTCCGCCGATGAACAGCGCCGCACGGAAGTTTTGCTGGGATACAAAAAGCTGCTTGTACGCGTCAAGGATGAATCGAACGACAGGGATCAGGCACGCATCATGAGCGTACTGAAATCCCAACAGGCTTCGCTCCGCAGGGCCGGGCTCTCCATCCCTGAGCTGGATAATTACTTTTCAGCAGGCGCTGGTTCGCAAACTTCCCCCTGAACGACCCTTAAAAATTTATCAATCGTTACCTGGACTCATAACGTCCGATTCCCTCCTTCGTTAGTCAGAGCAAAGCTTCCTTTGAAGTTTTTGATGACAGGCGAAGGAGGTTTGCTTTGAGCAGGTTAGTGAATTTACTTTTTGCGCTGGTACTGCTTGCAGCGCTGGTGATCGCGGTCGATCCGCAGTCACGCCAGAAGGCAGTTGCGGCCGTGCGGCGCTGGGAACCCACCCTTAAGCAGTGGAATGAAAGAGTTGTGGTAAATGTTCCCTCCGTCAGTACACCAGATCGACTTTCAACGCCGATCCCGACTGCGACTGTTGTAGCGGATGATAATGAGCAGATCCCTGTGACCGGTGGTGATGAGGATGCGAACAGGCAGCCCATCGTAACGATCAACTGGAAGGCGCTCGGAGATGCGTTTCGTGAGTTCTGGGTCAGTTTGTCACAGGTAAAGATAAACCTGACCCCCAAGGATAACAAATAGCTGCAAATTTTCTGATTGGTTTTGCTATATCGGAACGAGCCTCGGGATAGGAAGTCGAGTTGCTGCGGTTCGTGTACAGGGGAACCACTCCTTTAATGATTAGGTATAGAAAATTGTAGTGGAATATTGGAAATGGTTTTGAGGTTCCCATGAATGCGGATGCGGCAGGGACGAAATGAGGTGTTGAGCAGCCCTCACCCTGGCTATGATTGGCGATAGCCCAGGCCTGTTGCGTGGTCGTTTCCGAGATAGACGTGAGGCGGGGTTCTCCTCCTGCCTCACGTAGGATCGGGCGGGGCAGTTTACTGCCCTGCCCTTTTATTTAATCCTGTTTTATGAGATATGGGTAAGCATTATCCGGGGGACATTTGCTAATTTTCAGAACCTGCCTATAATTCATACACCTATGTCTACAATCGATGAAATCAAATCCCGCGTAGATATCGTGGACCTCGTCTCGGAGGCGGGTGTCAAGCTGCGCCATGCCGGAAAAAACTATACGGGTTTTTGCCCTTTTCACGAGAATAAAAAAACGCCGGCATTCGTGGTCTGGCCTGAATCGGGTACCTGGCGGTGCTTCGGGCAATGCAACGAGGGGGGGGACATTTTCAAGTTTGTGATGAAGCGTGAGAACCTGGAATTCAAGGACGCGCTCGCCAAGCTTGCCGAGCGGGCCGGTGTGGAGCTCCCTTCATTTACAAAGGAATCGCCGCAGCAAAAGGAAGCCTATGAGCACCTCCGCAAACTGCTTGAGGACTCGGTGATCTTTTATAGGAGTCACCTGCTTGCC
>JBLNAU010000647.1:0-7536 GCA_050259515.1 Syntrophothermus sp. | reverse complement strand
CACGATGAAGGATGGATCTCGCCCAAGCTCGCGTAAGACCCAGGCTGTCATGGCTGTCGTGGTGGTCTTACCATGTGTACCGGCGATGGCGATGCCTTTTTTGTTCGACATCAGCTCACCGAGGAAATCGGCACGCTTGTAGACGGGAATGCCTGCCAGTTTCGCAGCCCTGACCTCCGGATTATCATCTGTGACTGCGGAGGAGCGTACCACCCAATCGGCCCCCTCCAGGTTACGGGGATGATGGCCAATATAAACGGTCGCACCCGCTTTGCGCAGCTCATCGGCAAACGGGCTCATGACGCGATCCGATCCGCTCACCGTGTATCCGCTCTCCAGCAGGAGGCGGGCGATGGCGGAAAGTCCGCTTCCCCCGATGCCAATGAAATGGACGTGTGTCATAATCGTTACTGTCTCGTAGTTTGTTAGATGTACACAACAAGCACAAAGATAAAGGCAAGGATGATGGCGAAGTAGATGCCTGGCTCACCGAGCAGTTGAGGCGGCATATACATCATCATCTGGTTCACCGTGGCCACGACTACCGGATCTGTAGGTGGGGTAACAAATTTCGGAAACGGATAATTCGCGAGGTCCATCCAGTACAGAATGGAGCCAACGATCAGATATCCATTAAAGGCGCCTAGAATGCCTCCGAACAGGGCGTCCTGTATCTTTTCGCGGGCAGCCTTGGCCGTCAGGCGTGAGATGCTCACCGTTTGGTAGCCGAAATACACCAGGACAAGCAGAATGATGGTCTCGATCCAAAAGAGCGTCACATCCTCCTGAGGGATATTTTGCACGAACGGGATGTAACGGCGAAGGATAAAGTTCAATCCCAGCGCCAGGATCGCGCTAAAAGAGACGAGCAATTCCTTTGCCCAGCCTCGCATCCATCCAACCATGGCAAAGAGGGCCACGCACAGCCAGAAGAAGGAAACAATGCTCATCATAGTGTCACGCTCCGGTTAATTCCATCAGTGCACTGGCGATCTTTTCAGCAGCACGCGGGTGTGATAATTGGAACATTGCGGCGCGCATGGCTTTCATCTTGTTCGGGTTGTCGGTCAACACAGTCACGGTGGACAGCAGCTCCTCATCGAGGCGGTGATCCTCCAGAATGACCGCTGCACCCCGCCGGGTAAGGTAATCGGCGTTGACTTTCTGATAGCGCCATGCATGCGGATAGGGGACAAGGATCGCAGGCAATCCGAACAGGGGATATTCGCCCAGGCTGGATGCCCCGGCCCGGGAGACCACCAGGTCTGCGGAGGCAAGCGCCGCACCCATTTCGTGCACATAAGGCATGGCATGATAACGGGCGGCAAGATTGACCGGCAGTCGGGACTGTGCATCCTTTACGGTCTGCCAGTCGGGTTCACCCGTGATGTGGATCAACTCGAACTTTGACAGCAACACGCGCAGGTTCTTCAGCACAGCCTGGTTGATCGAGTGGGCACCTTTGCTGCCGCCGAACACCAGCACGACCGGAGACCGGCCCGTGATGCCAAGATGCTGGGAGGCCGTCTGGCGATCCCAAAGCGCCAGATCGGCACGAAGCGGGTAGCCGGCTTCATATACTTTTTTATTAAAGAACTTTTGTGACTCGTCTGTCGTGACCATGATGACATCCGCCATCCCTGCCAGGGATTTTAGCGCCATGCCGGGCTCGATATCCGGCACATAAAGAAGGGTCGGGATGGAGTGCCCGGCCAGCGCAACAGGGACGGCCACATATCCACCGGTAAAGAACATGACGTCCGGCTTGAAGTCACTCAGGATGCGGCGGGCCGCAAAGATGCCGCGCATAATCGTGACCAGATTACGCGGCAGAGCAGCCATCCCAACCCCATGCACGCCCGCAGCCGGGATGACGCGGATGGAAATCCCCTGGCGCTTTACCAGGGTTTCCTCCATGCCACCCTCGCCGCCCACCCAGAGCGTGTCGAGGCCAGGAACCTTAGCCATGAGAGCGCTGTGAACGGCGAGTGCGGGATACACTCCGCCTCCCGTTCCCCCGGCGCATATCAACAACCGCACCGAAAGACCTCCAATCGTTTTCTTCCTTTTGAACCGCATCTCCACTTTGACGGGAGATGTTCAGCATGATGCCGATCGCACACAAAATTGAAACGAGATTCGAACCACCGGCGCTGATGAACGGCAGGGCATTGCCGGCGAAAGGAACCAGCCCCACCATCGCAGACATGTTGATGACTGCTTCGATCGCAACCCAGCAGGCAATACCGGATGCAAGCAGAGTACCGAGCATATCCGGCGCGCGGCGGGCAATCGTCAGACCGCGCCACACCAGGGCTGCATACAACCCGATCAGGACCACCGCCCCGAACAGTCCCAGCTCCTCCACGATGACGGCGAACACACTATCGGTTGGGGCAAAGGGCAGGCCCAGCAGCTTGGTGTTTGCCTGTCCCAACCCGACCCCGAACACACCGCCCTTGATGATCGCCTCGAAGGAGCGCTGCACATGGTAGGAAGCGTTGGTCGGATCCTGCCAGCCAGCCAGGTACTCGGCGATACGGGCATGACCGGTGGTACTGAAGCGGGCGATCAAAAATCCAATGCCGACGGCCAGGATCAGAATGAAAATGATCTGCTTGATGTCAGCGCCAGCCAGGAAGAACAGAAGTCCACCGAGGATCAGGACCGTACCTGCCGCACTGAGATCCGGCTGTTTATAGATCAGGCCGCCAATAATTCCCAGGATCACACCCAGAGGGATGAGACCGAAACCGACGTCGTGCAGAAATTGTCTCTTGGAATACAGCCACACGGAGAGATAGATCACAGAGACCAGTTTTGCGATTTCCGAGGGCTGATAGGAGCCTTTGTACAAGGTACGCACTGCGCCCAGGCGAGGCTCATTGATAATGGCAACCGCCACCAGCAATGCGATCGTAGCCAGCATGACCACCACCACGATCCTGCGCCAGTGGTGATAGTCAAAGAGGGACAGCACGAATGCCAGCCCACATCCCAGCAGGAGCCAGCGCACCTGCCGGCTGAACATGTATGTGGCCGACCCGTATTCGTTGAACGAAAAATCATACGAGGCGGAATAAAGCATGATCAGGCCAAATACCAGTAAAGCCACCACGATCAGCACCAACGGGATATCCACGCCGCGTGAGACTGCCTTCGTGGGCGAAAAGGCCGCACGATTTTTTACGAAAGTTCTTGTACCCATGTTCTAAACCTTTCACCGCGTTCCGCAAAATCCTTGAACTCGTCAAAACTTGTCCCGCCCGGGGAAAATAAAACAACGTCCCCAGCTTCCGCGATCTCTGCGGCCCGCAGGACGGCAGCATGCAGACCGTCTGCACGTGTGACGGTAAAGCGTGGGGCTGCCAGTCCCAGGCCGTCCACCGTTTTCTGGACCTTTTCAGCCGCCTCTCCAAACAGCACAACGTGATCCACGCGCTCGTTGGCAAGCCGGATGAGATCCTCCCAGGGGAGGTCCTTGTCCCGCCCCCCCAGCATGAGCACAATCGGCTCCTCGAAGGAGCGGATGGCTGCCATGCTGCGCTCCGGCGCGGTCGCCATTGAATCGTTGTACCAGCGCACACCATGGAGCTCCCGGACAAATTCCTGGCGGTGCGCCACACCTCGGAACTCCTCCACTGCTTCGAGCATGGCATCCAGCGGGAAGCGGGCCGCGTGGCCGATGGTGAAGGCAGCCAGCACGTTCAGCACATTATGATCGCCGCGCACCAAAATTTTCTCCCGTAGGAGAAGCGGCAGGTAGGCATTCCCATCCCGCAGGTTCAACAGCCCATCCTGGTAGTAGGCTCCGTCCAGGCCTTCTTCCAGTTCATGCAGGCTGAATGCAAGCAGTTTTCCCTTGACCCTGTTGCGCAATCCCCAGGCGCCTTTATCATCCCGACCCACGACTGCAATATCCGTATTCTTTTGAAAATCCAGGATGCGGGCCTTGGCAGCGCTATAGGCTTCCATCGTGCCATGACGGTCCAGGTGGTTGGGGGTCACATTCAGGATGGCAGCAATGTTGGGTGAGATCGTCATTTGCTCAAGCTGGAAGGAGGAAAGCTCTAGGATGGCGATGTCGTTCGAGTCCATCTGGTCCACATAGTTGATCAGCGGATCCCCGATATTGCCTCCGGTGTAAGCCCGGTCGCCATAGGCTTTGGCTGCCATCTTTCCAACCAGCGTTGTGGTGGTCGTCTTGCCGGCTGACCCGGTAATTCCGATAGTCTTACAGGGGACGACTTCCATGAAGATCTGCGAGTCGTTCGAGAGCGGAATCTCGCGTTTTAGCGCTTCGGCCACAATGGGAAGCGTGAGCGGAACGCCGCCCGAGAGACACAGCACATCCGTCGAGTCCAGCAGTTCAAGCGGGTGTCCGCCAACCGCCCATTCGATCGGGAATTCGGCAAGCGATTGGCGGGCAATCCGCAAATCGTCCGCGCTGCGAGAGTCGCTGAGCATGACGTGCGCGCCGTGAATCGAAAGCCAGCGCGCCAGGGCCAATCCCTGACGGGCCGCTCCCAAAATCAAAACCCGCTTGCCGTTCCAATCTGATCTCATCACTATTCTCTGTTCTCTACTTTCTATTCAAACGACGGCCAATCCCAGGCCAACCATCGCGGCCAGCAGACCGATCAACCAGAACCTCTGCACGACCTGGGTCTCGCTCCATCCCAGCAGCTCAAAATGCAAATGGATGGGCGCCATTTTGAAGAAGCGCTTGCCACGGGTCATCTTGAAATAACCAACCTGGATAACAACGCTCAACGCTTCACTCAAAGGGATGATGGCAATGACCAGCAGCAAGGGCCATTGTCCGGTCATCAGGGCAACCACCGCAAGGGTTGAGCCAAGTGCCAGGGACCCGGTATCGCCCATGAACAGCTCGGCGGGATGGACATTGAACCATAAAAAGCCGAACAGGGCGCCCACGACCGTGAAACAAAAGCGGGCCAGATAGTCATAACCATAGATCAACGCAATGCCGCCAAATGCAACGAACGCAGTGGCAGAGATCAAGCCTGCCAGTCCATCCAAACCATCGGTGAAGTTGACCGCGTTCGATTCACTGACGATGATGAAGGCGGCAATCGGGATGTACCACCAGCCCAGATCAATCTCTCCTTTGATGCCCGGCAGATACAGATCGGGGACATCCAGCATGTATTTCAAAACATAAGCCGTACCCAGAGCCAGGACCACCTGAGCCGCAAACTTGGTGCGGGCACGCATTCCCTCGCCGCGGCGTTTGCCTCGCACTCCCTCCCAATCGTCGATCGCACCGAGAGCGCCGTATCCGACCATCACAATCAGAGGCACAAGCACGGATTTCCCGATCACATCCAGCCCGATAAACACGGCTGCATTCAGCAAGCCCGTCAACAGGAGCACAGGAAGAATGAATAGAACGCCGCCCATGGTGGGGGTTCCCATCTTCACATTGTGGTGTCCCGGCTCATCGACCCGGATCAGCTTGCCGATCTTGTAATGGCGCAGGATGCGCAAAAGAGGCGGACCCCAGATGACCGTCATCACAAAGGAGAGCATGGCTAGGCTTAACACAAACGAGGTCTGGCTCATGAGCGCGTCTCCAGCATTGAAGTGATTCGATCCATACGAAGCCCATGAGAGCCTTTGATCAGAACTGTATCCTTATCGGTCAGGTTGTTTCTGAGCCATTCCAGAAGCGGCTCAAATTCATCGAATTCCAGCACCGCGTTTTTTTTCATCCCGGCCCGGCGGGCGGCTTCAGCAATCATGTGGGCCCGCTGTCCCAGGGTTAGAAGAACCTGGGCGACCTGCGCGGCCCGCAGCCCGACCATTTCATGCCCGCCGCGCTCATACGGGCCAAGCTCGAGCATATCTCCAAGCACTGCCACTTTGCGCCCATCCAGCTCATCGAGCAGGTTCAAGGCGGCCAGCATGGATTCAGGAGATGCATTATAGGTGTCATCGAGCAGCAGCGCCCCGGTCTGGCTCCTGACGGCCGCGAGACGAAGCTGGGTATGTCCCTGGCTTAAGCCCTCCAGAATGTCCTGCCAGGTCATGCCCTCTGCCAGGCCCACTGCGGCAGCCCCGAGCGCTGTGTGGACAGAATGACGCCCGATGAGCGGAATTTTGACGTACAGGGTCTCCCCGCGATAGTGAAGGCGGAAGCGGATCCCTTCCAGACCCAGCCCGACAACATTGTCCGCCCAAAGATGCGCTTCCGGTGAAAGACCATAGAAGAAAACGCGGGCCTTGGTCTTTTCCTCCATTTTGCGAACGCGGAGGTCGTCAAAGTTGAGGATGGCCACACCCTCCGGCGCCGGCGGCAGGGCCTGGACCAGCTCCGACTTGCCGCGGGCAATGGCATCCTGGGAGCCGGCGCGTTCTGCGTGGACAGTGCCGATATTCGTGACAACACCGATCTGCGGCAGAGCCAGATCACAGAGAAAGGCGATTTCACCGGGCACATAGAATCCCATTTCTACCACAGCCCGCTGGTGGCCGGAGCTCAGTCGCAGCAGGGTCAGGGGAAGCCCGATCTCATTGTTAAGGTTCCCGGGGCTCTTCAAGGTCCGGTAGCGGGTGCTCAGCACTTCTGTAACCATTTCTTTTGTGGTGGATTTACCCACGCTGCCCGTAATGCCGACCACGCGAATATCCAGTTTGCGGCGCCAGTAACGGGCGATCTGCTGGAGGGCGGTCACTGTATTTTCCACACGAAGACAAAGCGGCGTCTCGATCTGCTCCCGGGTTAGAGAGGCACCTGACAGACCGGAACGCAGGTCAAGCATACGGAAGGATGGGTCAACATCCCGTTGGATTAAAGCAAAAGAAGCCCCGCGCCGAAATGCTTCGCCAATGTAATCGTGACCGTCCACTCTCTCGCCTGGGATGGCGACGAACATCGACCCGGGAATGACCTGGCGCGAGTCGATCACCGCCTCGGTGATAACCGTTGTGGCGAGTGGACGAACATTCGTCAGGGCTTCCAGGGCGTCGGCTAAAGTCAGCATCTATTTATTGACCCGTTGCATGCAGTTGACTGCGAACAACATCCGGCGGGATGTTGAGAGTAATGACCGTCTGTTCCGCAACCTGCTCAAAGACCGGGGCTGCGGTTTCAGAGCTCCAGATGGATGCGCTCGGTTTCTGAAGCCAGACATAAACCATAAATCGAGGATCATCGACCGGGCCCCAGCCGATGAAAGATACATTGGTATGGGTTGAATCATAGCCATACTCGGTCGGGATCTGGGCGGTACCGGTCTTGCCTGCCAGACGATAGCCCGGCAGTAATGCCTGGGAGGATTCCTGCTCCAGGGAATTCGCAAGCATGTCGGTCAGCGTGTGCGCCGTTTCAGAGCTGATCGGGGAGCTGCCGGATTGGGACGGAACATTGTATTGATGTCCATCACGCAGCATGGAGTAGAGCACATGGGGTGTCACCATCCGTCCATTGTTCGCAATGGCAGAGACTGCCATCATCATTTGCATCGGGGTGACAGAGACGCCCTGTCCGAACGCGTTCGTTCCCAGATCGAC
>JBLNAU010000646.1:0-2983 GCA_050259515.1 Syntrophothermus sp. | reverse complement strand
CCTATCGCGGCAGCCGCCTGGTGTACTCCTACGGTATTGTGTTCCTGGCGGGGGCGGCAGCCATTTTGATCATCGTATTCCAGGCAAGCGTGACCCGCTTGATCCCCCTCTATGCCATTGGTGTGTTTCTATCTTTTACACTGGCACAGGCCGGCATGGCACGCCGCTGGTACCGGGCGGGAAAACTTTCCCCTTCGGACTCCAATGCTGGCAGTAAAGAGGCTTCACGCAGCAAACTGCAGTATGAAAAGGGCTGGTTTACCAAAATGCTCAGCAATGGGTTTGGTGCCATCTGTACCGCCATTGTGATGCTCGTCTTTGCGGTTACCAAATTCCGGGATGGCGCCTGGGTCGTCCTGATCCTGACACCCATCCTGATGAGCATTTTCCTCTGGATCCACAAGCATTATGTAACCGTGGCCACCAGCCTGTCGCTGGAACATTATGGGGAGCCCCCGCCATACAATATCCGTCATCGCGTTCTCGTCCCGATCAGCAATGTACATCAGGGTACACTGGCCGCGCTCCGCTACGCGCGCATGCTGTCCGATGATATAACGGCCATCCATGTCTCCATTGAGCCGGCAGAGTCGGAGAAGGTCCGCAAAAAATGGGAAACCTGGGGCCGCGGCACCCGCCTGGTCATTCTGGATTCACCTTACCGCCTGTTCGTGGAACCATTGTTGGGATACATTGAGGAAATCCTGAACAGCCGGCAGCCCAATGAAACGATTACTATTGTCGTTCCACATTTCGTCCCTGGAAAAAAAGTGCATAACTCTCTGCATATGCAGACAGCGGAAATCCTGCGTAAGGAATTGCTTTCCACCCCGGGCGTGGTCATCACCGAAGTACCCTATCAGATTCCTTAACCACACTCCAATTTATGCAATTTGGACTATAATAATCGAAGCTCCCCGCCTTCGCGCGTGGGTGTCTTTTTGTAAGCAGTAAGAGAAAAGATGTTAACACCTGAAAACAATCAAACTGAAATCATGCGGCGGGAGAGTGAATATAAACCGCCTCGCTCTTTGAGTCACTGGCTCATCGGGCGACCATTATCCACAGCCGACGCCCCTCACCAGACCATTGGGAAGGCCGTCGGTCTTGCCGTTTTTGCCTCCGATGCGCTATCGTCCACCGCCTATGCCACCCAGGAGATCCTTTTCGTCCTGACCGCAGCCGGATTGGCGGCCTATGGATATGTTTTTCCGATTTCGATTGCAATCGTTGCCCTGCTGGCCATCGTTACGATTTCCTACGAGCAGACCATCCACGCCTACCCCAGTGGAGGCGGCGCTTATATCGTCTCGCGGGACAACCTGGGCGAGTCATATGCCCAGGTGGCCGGCGCTGCGCTGTTGCTGGATTACACCCTGACTGTGGCCGTGTCCATCTCCTCGGGTGTCGCCCAGATCGTATCCGCATTTCCTTCCCTCGATCATTATTGCATCGAGCTCGCCGTGGCAGCAGTGGTACTGGTCATGGTGATCAATTTACGCGGCGTGAAGGAATCCGGGATGGCTTTTGCAGTTCCCACTTATTTCTTCGTGGTGATGATGTTCCTCACCGTTGGTATCGGCATTATCCGTTATCTCATGGGTACGCTGGGCACGGTTGTTAATCCTCCCCATGTCCTTCTGCCGGATACTCTTCTGCCGGTGACTGCCTTCCTCCTGCTGCATGCATTTGCGAACGGCACCACGGCATTGACCGGTGTGGAGGCCATCTCGAACGGCATCATGGCTTTCAATGAGCCGCGCAGCCGCAACGCCGGCATTACACTGATCTGGATGTCACTCATCCTGGGGACCTTATTCCTTAGTATTTCATATCTTACGGCCCACATCGGTGGTGTCTATTCCGAACAGGAGACTGTCATTTCGCAACTGGCCCGCACCGTTTATAACGGCCGCGGTCCGTTATATCTTGCCATGATCGCTGCGACGACCGTCATCCTGCTCATGGCAGCCAACACGGCGTTCGCAGATTTCCCACGTCTCAGCGCGCTCGCTGCAGCAGATGGATACCTGCCGCGCCAGCTTACCTTTCGCGGCAGCCGCCTCGTGTATTCCAACGGTATCGTCACACTCTCCGCGATCGCATCGCTTTTTATTATCGCCAACCGGGCCAGCGTAACCCGTTTGATCCCTCTCTATGCGATCGGCGTATTTCTCTCCTTCACCCTGTCCCAGACGGGGATGGCAATACGCTGGAGAAAGATCGGTCATCTTAAGGAGGGGGAGGAGATCGTCGAGCCCGGTTCCACCCTGCGATACGATAAGGGCTGGCGTCATAAGATGTATGTGAACGGTTTCGGCGCGCTGGCTACTGCGATTGTGATGATCGTGTTTGCAGTTACCAAGTTCAGGGAGGGTGCATGGATCATCATGATCATCATCCCGGTCCTGGTTGCGGTTTTCTTTACGGTCCACCGGCACTACAAGGACCTTGCATCGCATCTCACACTCGATAAGTTCAGCGGGCTGCCAGCGCGTCACACGCGCCATCGCGTGATCATGCCGATCAGCGGAATCCACCAGGGGACTTTGGAGGCACTGCGCTATGCCAAGCTTCTATCGGACGATGTCACGGCCGTCCACATTTCGATCGATCCTACAGAGACCGAAAAGGTTCAGAAAAAGTGGAGGTCCTGGGGGGAGGGCACGCGCCTGGTCATTCTGGATTCGCCCTATCGTCTTTTTGTGGAACCGCTGCTGATCTACCTGGAGGATATTATCGATCAGCGCCAGGCAAACGAAACGATCACGGTGGTTGTGCCGCAGTTCATCCCTTCGAAGCGCTGGCACAATGCACTTCATATGCGGACTGCGAACGTTCTGCGCCAGGAATTATTATCCCGACACGGGGTAGTGGTCACAGACGTTCCTTATCATGTCCATACCCATGATGGGGAAGAGGAGTAATCAAATGAATTTCATTGTTGTTGGCTGTGGGCGCGTAGGCGCCGAACTATGTTATC
>JBLNAU010000645.1:0-3275 GCA_050259515.1 Syntrophothermus sp. | reverse complement strand
GGCGAAACCCTTTATGTGCGCGGCGATTTCCAGGCACCAGAATTTGTCAGTGGAAAGATCTATTATGCGGATTCAATTTCCCTGTCCGATATCGGCGTTCGCCTGGATATTATTTCTGATGGAGAGCCAACTGCCTCTCTCGTAACGCATCCTACCGAGTCAGGCGCCTTCAATTTCGATGTTGCCATCAACTTTACTTCTGCGCCGCCGCATCTCTCCCGGCCCGGCACGCGGCAGTGCCTGGTCTGCCATGGTGACTTTGTCCCGCAGGCAGGGCTGCCAAAGGGCGATGTACACCTGGTCGTCACTGTCCTTGCACCCGATGGTCAGCGTGCCTCTGATGACCGCTGGATCCATGTCGATCCGAGCGGAACAATTCCGGTTCCGGTACGGGTTCTTGACGCGGAGACGAAGCTGCCGCTCAAAGGGCTCTCCATCGAGGCATCTGCAATTCTTTATGAGTGGAGAAATCGCTTTGCCAGCGCAACCTCCTCATCCAATGGCGAGGCGCAGTTGGGATTGGATGCACTGTCCCAGGCGAGGACGACATACACCCTTTCCATCCCGCCTCAGGTCCTGAACGGTACTCTTTATGAAAGCACTGAACCGGTAAGCTTGCAACTGGATCCCGCATCGCCTGTCCAGCCGCTGACCCTGATTGCAGGATCGGCAACCGGGCAGATCAATGGCGGAGTCGGTGGCGCAGATACATTAGGTGCGCTGGAAAATATCAGCGTTTGGGCGGTTCAGCTGCCGGCGGGTCCTGCATATCAAACTTCCTTAAGCTCAAAAAGTCTGTTCACATTTAATCGGATTCCCATCAGCAGCTATTTGATCGTCCCCGATATACAGTCCCTGGCGGAGCATGGACTGTATACCAATCCCTATGTTGTGGATCTCCTCGAAACGCCGATCACGAATATTTCCTTTTCACTGGCAAACGGTCGGATGCTTTCTGGGAAAGTCCTGTCCAGAGATGGGGGTCCATTGCCGTTTGCCTGGGTTCGGGTTGGGAACACCCAATCATTTTCCGCGATTGATCCAGGGACTGGAACGTTTCAACTGGGCAATATTCCTTCAGATGCAAGCTATGTCACCATTACTGCGCCTGGCTACTATTCCCTTCCGCAAAGTGTAAAACCAACGCTCCCACCGCTGGCGGCCTATCTCACGCCTCGGCCAGATTTGCGTGTCATCAATTGGGGCCAAGGAAATATCTTTCTGCCTGTCGAGACGAAAGCAACTGTGGACGGTTTGAATGTCGACCTGGAATATGGCTGGCTCTGGGGCAGGAATACCTCCTCAGCGCCGACCAAAATTCATTTGTCCAATGTGGAAGTCCGTATCTCAAGCGGGCAGTTCGCTCTTGAACAGCCTCCAGCTGGCATGGGCTGGCTCTATATTCAGGATGGGGAGGCGGAGATTGTAACCGGCGATGATCGTCAGGTGGTTCCGGTGTCCGCCGGACAGATGATTGCCATGCGAGACGGCGCCACCCCTTTTTCCATGGAATCATCGGTTGCCATGGCTCTTCATCCAGTGCAAACAGAGCTGCCGGTATACGAGAAAATCGAGCCTACTGTGAGCGCCCGACTTCAAAACTGGCTGGTCAGGACCGGAATCAGCGCCATGCAAACGGTTACTTTTATCACCTACATTATCTCACTTGTGACCCTTATCATCATACCTGCGCTTGTATTATTCTCTTATTTGAAAAAGAGACGAAAATCATCAAATTCACAGGAGAACCACTAATTATGCATGACATGAATACAGAAGCTTTAAAAACGGAGTTAGTGGGCGAAGCATTATTATTTGGCTTGCTTGGAAGGATGCTTTACGGGGAGCTGGATAAAGCCTGGCTGGAATCCCTGATAACGGATGAAGTTTTCAGCGAATCTCCGTTTGGAACGAACCAGATTGAAATCCGGAAGGGGCTTGAGCTTCTGAGTCGCTGGTCTGCAGAGAACCGGGATGGGATTTCGGAAGATGAATTCAAGAGCTTACAGTTTGATCAATTACGTCTATTGATCGGTCTCGACCGCGTCCTGGCGCCGGTCTGGGAATCGGTTTACTTCAATGAGAGTCGCCTGGTGTTCCAGCAGCAGACTCATGAAGTCCGCGAATGGTATGCCCGCTTTGGCCTGCAGATCGAGCGCTTCAACCGCGAGCCGGATGATCACATTGGCCTGGAGTTGAGCTTTGTTGCCCATCTCGCCACCCGCGCTCTGAACGTGGTGGATGAGGACCCTCAGTGTTTCGAGAAATTTATCGAAGCGCAACGCCAGTTTCTGTCCGAGCATCTCCTGGGCTGGGGACCTGCCTGGGCAAAGCTGGTCAAGCAGCATGCCGAAACCGATTTCTATCGCGGCGTCGGTCATCTAACGCATGGCGCCCTGCTGGCTGCGACAGAAGTACTCCAGATCAAGATGCCCAGAGAGGTTTCACTGTGAGTATGCTCGACGCTGCCGAGCGGTTCGCATCCCTGGACCGTTCTCAGATCGTTCTGGATTCCGGCCGCTGTCTGCACAGCCGCGACCAGATCTCAGATTGTTCGGCGTGCTACGAGGTTTGTCCTGTGAACGCGATCACCGCCGGTAAGCCACCGTCGGTCCATACAGAGCTGTGCCAATCCTGTCGCGCCTGCCTGCCGGCCTGTCCGGTGGGCGCCTACCGCGGCGACGACGATGTGGCCAATCTTTTGAACTGTGCGGCCCATATTGAAGATCAAGCAGTAGAAATTCTATGCGGATTGCATCCTGACCCTGAACTTGGGATCGATGGAGCCATCGGGATCCAGATCCAGGGGTGCCTGGCCGGCCTGGGGACGGGAGTGTACCTGTTCCTTTCAACACTGGGACTCAAACGTATTTTTCTCCGAGCCGACTCGTGCAACGATTGTCCATGGTCCTCTCTTGGCTCCCGGATCCCGGATCAAGTGGAGCATGCAAAACACTTTTTAACTGGCTGGGATCGTGATGACGTTTTTGATTGCCAGAAAGAATCCGGTAGCCTGGGTCGGCGCCCGTTGTGGAATGTAAAGAACCCACCGCTCTCGCGCCGTGACCTTTTCCGGATGATGGCGCGCCAGGGACAGATCGCGATGGCCCGCGCCATGGAAAACGGCGTCTCGGCGGCGGAGCACAAACCGGGCCGCGACCGCTTGCGTCTGCTGGCTGCGGTCTCCCACCTGGGCGCGCCAGTTTCTGTACAGCAGGGTACCCTGGAAAGGCTGACCTTCGCGACTATGACCATCTCAGAGGCCTGCACGGCTT
>JBLNAU010000644.1:0-2791 GCA_050259515.1 Syntrophothermus sp. | reverse complement strand
ACGATCCTTCTCTTCTGCTCCGGCTCGGTCACGCCCGCCAGCGCGGATAAAAATTCATCGCTGGCATCCACCGTAATTAATTCAGAATGCAAATTGTTGCGAAACGCCGCAGCGACCTGCTCCCCTTCGTTCATGCGCAGCAGGCCGGTATCCACAAACACTGCCACAAGCTGGTCGCCGATCGCCGCATGGACCAGCGCGGCCGCGACCGACGAATCCACGCCGCCTGAGACTGCAGCCAGCACGCGCTCTCCTCCCACCTGCCTGCGGACTCGTTCGACGGCGTCCTCGATAATGGACCGGGGAGTCCATTCCGGTTTTACGCCGCAGATGTCCACCGCAAAATGCTTCAGAAACTTTTCACCATTTGGCGTATGGTGCACCTCCGGGTGGAACTGCACGCCAAAATATTTTCGCTGCATGTCACCCATCGCCGCCAGGGGACTGTTTCCGCTGCGGGCCAGTGTAATGAAGCCCGGGGGCAGGCGCGTGATGCGATCGCCATGGGACATCCACACGGTGGAAAGCTCATCGAGCAGGGTGCCGCGTACGGCCGGCTCGATCTGGGCAAAGCCATATTCGCGCTGGGCCGAGGGGTCCACCTGCCCGCCCAGCGCGCGGGTCAGTGCCTGCATCCCATAGCAGATTCCCAGAATCGGCAAACCGGTCTTGAAGAGGAAATCCTGGATGTAAGGCGCGCCCTCTTCATAGACAGACCTGGGCCCGCCGGAGAGAATGAATCCCTTGGGCGAGATGGCGAGGATCTTTTCCATGGGCGCGTCCCACGGAAACAGCTCGCAATAGACCTGCGCCTCCCGCACGCGCCGGGCGATGATCTGGGCATATTGGGAACCAAAATCGAGAATGGCGATTGAGTCCATGAATTATTCCTGTACAGATGGGCGGCTGCCCGTCCGTACATTTGATATCAAATGAAAATGCAATTGTGGGAAATCCTGGTATTCCCCGCCGTTGACGATCAAACGATAGGCGGAAAGCTGGAACTCCTCCACAAGGCTTTGAACAGTGGAATACAGTTCACTCAGAAATACAGCGTCTTTTGCATCCAAGTCCTTTAAGGAAGCGACAGCCTTCTTCGGCACAAGCAGCACATGAAATGGATAGGATGGCTTTGGATGGTGGAAGGCCATCAAAGTTTCCGTCTCACGCAAACGCTTTACGGGAATCGCAAAGCTCATGTGCTCAAAGATCCAGCCGATGAAACGCGTTACCCATGGGAGCGCCAACCCTCTCCGCACAACTGCCTGCCAACTTTAAACCGGCGATCCAAACACGACCTTGTCCCCTTCCATGGCGGTGATGCAGGCCAGCGAATGGATCGGCACGCCAAGCGACTTGAGGGCCTCCCGCCCGCCTTCGAAGATCTTCTCGATCAACGCGCCGATGCCGACGATCCTCGACCCGGATGCCTCGGCGAGTCTTGCCAGGCCCAGAATCGTTTGCCCGCTGGCGAGGAAGTCATCGATGATCAGCACCTTCTCGCCGTTCGCCAGGTATTCGGGCGAGACGATCAGCTCCACCATGCGCCCCTTGGTGTGGGAGGGGGCCAGGGTCAGATAGACCTGGTCGGGCATGGTGATTGGCTTGGTCTTGCGGGCGTATACCACCGGCAGGCCAAGATGGATGGCTGTCGTCACTGCCGGTGCAATGCCGGAGATCTCTGCGGTCAGGATCTTCGTGGCGCCGAGGCTGGCAAAGAGCCGTGCGAATTCCTTTCCACAGGCATCCATCAAAAGCGGGTCAACTTGATGATTTACGAAGCTATCCACTTTCAAAATTCCCCCGCCGAGAACCCTGCCGTCGCGCAGGATGCGTTCCTCAAGTTCCTTCATGTGCGCCTCCTTCTGAGTGCCGCATAGTCTGCCAGCTCCTTACCGGGAGCTTTCCCGAAAAATCAATCCGGGTCAACGGATCGATGAGACAGGCGGCAGAACAGACAGTTTCAGTCATTTTACCATGCAGCCCCTTCGTGCTCACCAAACGAAGTGCGGTGCAAGTGAGTGTTGAATTTGGGGAAGGCAGGCAGGGGCTGTGTTAGAATCTTTTCCCGTGACCGCGAAGACTCCCCTGATCCTTGCCTCCAATTCACCTCGCCGACGACAGCTACTGGTCCTGACCGGGATCCCCTTTGTTGTCTCGGTGGCTGACGTGGATGAGAGCCAGCTTCCGAACGAAAAGCCGGCCGATTACGTCTTAAGGCTGGCCGAGACGAAGGCGCGCGCGGTCCATGCCGGAACGGATCAATTCGTTCTGGCGGCCGATACCACCGTTGTGGATGGACCGGACATCCTGGGGAAGCCTGGGGATGAAACTGAAGCGGTCGCGATGCTGACTCGTTTGCGCGGACATACACACCAGGTCTACACCGGGATCGCTCTTCTCCGCACCAGCGATGGCCTGCTCCTCAAGGATCTCTGCGTCACCGATGTGCCCATGCGTGATTATTCGGATGATGAAATACGCGCATACGTGGTCACTGGAGATCCACTCGACAAGGCAGGCGCGTACGCGATCCAGCATCCCGAGTTCCATCCCGTTGCCCGTATGGATGGCTGTTTCGCCAGCGTGATGGGGCTGCCGGTCTGTCATGTCATCCTGCAGATGCGAAAAATGGGCATCCAGCCGGACACCGATTTTTTTGCAGGTTGTGAGACCCTGCTCGAATATAACTGTCCGGTTTCGAATGCAATCTTGAATGGTGAGATATAACTCCGTCCTGAGCGGAGCCGCTGATCGTTGCGGCGCAGTCGAAGGACTGTTGCACCTGTAC
>JBLNAU010000643.1:0-8006 GCA_050259515.1 Syntrophothermus sp. | reverse complement strand
CCAACCCATTGCAGATGCGGACATGAAGCGGCTTCAGGAACGCGGCTGGGAAGTGGTCCGCCGGGCCACGGGTGGGCGTGCGATCCTCCACACAGACGAAATTACGTATTCTGTCATTGCGCCCCACGATGAGCCACGCATCGCCGGGACAGTGCTGGAGTCCTATAACAGGCTTGCACAAGCCTTGCTGCTCGCCGTACAGGAACTTGAGCTTCCTGTGGAAATGCAGGAGGGAAAGTCGGACGGCAGCGCGACGCCCAACCCGGTCTGTTTTGAGGTTCCCTCCACCTATGAGATCACAGTAAACGGGAAAAAACTGATCGGCTCGGCGCAGGCGCGTAAAAAGGAGGGAGTGCTCCAGCACGGTTCCCTGCCCCTGACCGGGGACCTGACACGGATCTGCCAGGTGCTTGTCTTTGAAAATGAGCCGGCACGGGCGGATGCAGCGAGGCGGCTGCTCGAGCGGGCAACCACCGTCGAATCAGCACTGGGACGAAAGGTCAGTTGGGAAACGGCCGCGCAGGCTTTCATCCACGCGTTCGAGACCCAATTGGGATTAAGTTTAAAAAAGGGGGAACTGTCCGGCTCTGAATCCACGAGGACAGAGCAGTTGGTTAAAGAGAAATACGCCCATCCTTCGTGGACGGAAAGAACCTGATGGCAGTTGAGACGCTGCAGTGCAACGTCTCAGTGTTAACCCTGGTCGTACGTAAAGATCGTGTTGGGAAAACCGAGGGCGGCAAAGAACTTCAGGAGATACGCCTCCGCATTGGTCTGAGCCTGCTGCAGGATGCCATCGTCGAGCGCAGCCTTGAGGATCTCCTCCTCCGCTCTCTGGCGGACCAGCGTTTCAAGGTTGACATCTGGCTTGGTCAGCAATCCTGTATCCCGGTTATAGACATAGGACTTATCGTTGTCCAGTGCGGCGATAAAGATCTCTGCAGGAGGCAGTTTTACGGTCAGCACTCCGTTCTCATATTTCATGTCCTCGGGCTGCAGCTTTTGCAGATCGATGCCGGCAATCACCGTACCGTGCCCCACGAACAGGATCTTGTCTCCGAACAGGGACTGGAACGTGCCGCCGCCTGTTTCACCCGTAATGACCTTTTCCACACTATACTGGATGGTCTCCAGCCGCGCCAGCGCGCGCACCTCGTTGATGTAGGTCACCGGGTCGGGGATGATGGTTGGAGTGGGATTCAGGAGATTGGAAACCTGGGTCTGCAGAGCCTGGTTGGCTTGATTGACCTGGCTGAAAGGCGCACTGACTGCCGCCTGCGTTTGCTGTATGGTCTTTACAATAAAGTACGCACCTGCCACGATCACGATCAGTATCAATAAAGAGAACAGATTGTTGTTTCTCATGCTGGTATTATAATCTTAGTGAATCTACTGTGAACCGTACACCGACTCTTTTAACAATCCTCTTACTTGCAGGCACATTTTTGCTTGCAAATTGCACATTTCCACGTGTTAACCCTCCGGAATCCACCCCCATTCCCTATCCGGCTCCGGTAGTCACGCCTACCGACACAGCCCCCGCGCCGTTTGCTCCCGCGCAGCTGGGCATGGCTGAAAACCCGCTGATCCTGGCCCTGCCCCCCTCGGCCAGCTCGGCAGACCAGATTGCAGCCGCCAAGCTGATCGCAGCCCAGTTCACCCAGCGGACCGGATATACGGTGGTCACCGTCATCCCCGACTCGTACAGTACGCTGTTGGATGATCTCGAAAAAGGCAACGCCCATATTGTATTGCTGGATCCATATGCCTATGAGCTTGCCTACCAGCGCGGGCTGGTAAACGCCGCCTATGGCGTCATGAAGGATGGGGAAGCCCTGTATGGATCGCAATTTCTTGCCACACGCAAGGGCGGGTACCAGGCCTACTATGACGATATATCCGAGAAAAACACCGTTGACGCAGCGGTGGCCCTCGCCCAGTTTGCGGATAAAAAACCGTGCTGGAGCGATGAGACATCTGCGTCCGGCTATGTGATTCCACTCGGTTATCTGAACGCGAACCAGATCATCACCAAACCCGCCGCGTTCGTGCAGGGACATCCCACGGTTGTGCGTTCCCTGTATGCAAGTGGAATTTGCGACTTCGGCGCCACGTATGTGGACGCGCGCAAGTTCCCATCCCTCCAGGATGAGTTCCCGGACCTGATGGAGCAGGTGATTGTAGTCTGGCAGATTCCAGCGATCATCCCGTATGATGTGCTCGCGTTTTCAAGCCGCATGCCCGCCGGTATGCGCGATCTTTTTTCCACCCAGGTTGCCGCGATCCTGCAAACGGAGGATGGCAAGGCTGCCTTCAAAACAGCCTATGGTATTGAGGAAATACAGGTGGTAAATGATGGCTTTTACAACGAATTCCGGACCTATCTCAAGGCCTCTGCGATCGACTTAACAACGCTTATAAAATAAGATCCACGCTCGGGGGATGAGTATCATTCCTTTGATTCACAGTCTTTTAATAACAAAAAATTAGAGAAATCGTAATTTGCTATAGATTATCCTTGTGAGATTTACCACGCTGTATTATAAATTTCCCCGGGAACCCGTCCCAAATTCAAAATCTCGAGAGGAGAAAAAATGAAGAAGTCCCTTAACGTCGTTTTGGCCCTGGTGGCAGTTTTGGTGCTGGTGTTATCCGCCTGCGCGCCTGCCGCTACAGCCACTCAAGTACCAGCGACGCAACCCCCCACTCAAGCTATGACTGAAGCACCCACCGAGGCGCCCACTGAAGTGGCCACGGAAGCGCCAGCTACCGAAGCCGCAACGGTTGCCCCCCCGACAAACACCCCACCTCCCGCACCCGTCTGCGATAAGTTACCGGATGCACCTGCCGCTCCTGCCGCCGGGGAGCTTGGTTCAGCCGATAACCCCATCGTGATCACATTCGTGCCCTCTGGCGATACGGGCAAGATCACTGTTGCCGGAACGGCCATTGCTGACTGCTTAAGCCAGATGACCGGCCTGAACTTCAAGATGGAAGTCGGCACCACCTTTGCCGCTTCCATTGAAGCGATGGGCGCTGAGAAGGCTCAGGTTAGTTTCCTCAACACCTTCTCCACCCTGCTTGCTGAACAGAAGTATGGTGTGATCCCCGCGCTTGTGGCCATCCGCAAATATGCAACCAATGACCTGGATCCTGATAAGGACCTTGGCGGTCAATTGGAGCCTTTCTACAAGGGCCAGTTCATCGCCAATGTCAACTCAGGCATCAACAGCTTCGCCGATCTTAAAGGCAAATCGTTCTGCTTTGTTGACCCGAACTCGACCTCCGGCTATATTGTTCCCCGCATCATCCTGAAGGCGAACGGCATCGATCCCGACACGGATTTCTCAGCCACTCAAAACGCCGGTTCTCATCCGAACGTGGCTACTGCCGTCTATAAGGGCGACTGCGATGCAGGCGTGACCTTTATCAATGTGCTGACAGATGCATCTGCCGACCTGCAGGCAACCTATCCCGATATCACCGACAAGGTCAAGGTCTTCGCTGTGACCGACCGCATCCCGAACGATGGCATGCAGTTCATCAAGACGCTCGATCCGAACCTGCAAAAGGTCATTGTCGAAGGCATGATGGCCATGGCCAATGACCCGGGTGGCAAGGCGGTCTTGAAGAGTCTCTATAACTACGATGCTTTCCAGGAAGTTAAACCAGACTTTTACAACGACTTTGCTGCCGTTCTTCAAAAGGCTGGTGTCGATCCTGCTGAGTTGGTCAAGTAAACTTTCGAAAAGCCTGGCAGGTAGAGTATGCCTGCCAGGCTTTTCTATATTTAACTGAAGGACTTTTTATCTGACATGCTGAAAGTCGAAAATCTAACAAAAGTTTACCCAAACGGGACACAGGCACTCAAAAACGTCAGCTTCGAAGTCAAGGATGGTGAATTCCTTGCAGTCATTGGTTTAAGCGGTTCGGGGAAATCCACCTTATTGCGCTGCATCAATCGTCTGATCGAGCCGACCTCCGGTAAAATTTATTGGAATAACCAGGATGTCACAGCCGCTTCAGCAGGGGAGATTCGCAAAATTCGGCGCCAGATCGGGATGATCTTCCAGCAGTTCAATCTTGTAAAACGCTCCTCGGTTTATACGAATGTGCTGGCAGGCCGTCTGGGTTATGTCAATCCCTTTATCAGTTCTTTTCATATTTTTTCAGCCGAAGATCAAAAGCGGGCCATATCCAGTCTCGAGCAGGTTGGGCTGGCCGACAAGGCCTATGTGCGCGCCGACTCCCTCTCGGGTGGACAGCAGCAACGTGTCGGGATCGCCCGCGCCCTGATGCAGGAGCCCAAGCTGATGCTTGCCGACGAGCCGGTGGCATCCCTGGATCCGGTTCTTGCCCATTCCATCCTTAAGTATCTCGAACAGTTAAATAAATCCCACGGAATTACCGTGCTTTGCAGCCTGCACTTTCTGGATCTTGTACACCGCTATGCCACCCGGGCGATCGCGCTCAAGGATGGCGAGCTGGTGTTTGAGGGATTGCCAAAACAAATAGATGATGCCCAGTTCAAATCCATTTATGGACAGGAAGCTGAGCGGGTCTCGATCGTTTGATCCGGGGTTAAATGGCCACTTCAAAAAGTACCCTGACGCCTTCCGGCAATCCCAACTCGATTTCAGTCTCTTCCTTGATCCTGCCAGGATCCGGACAATTTTTATTGAAGAGAAGATCCAGCGGTTTGCTGATCTTGATCACCACGGCAGTTTTAGCCTTCCTGGTGTATTGGTCCTTCGAGCATCAGAACGTTGGAAAAGTCAATCTGGGCGGATTTAATACGAGCTGGCTGTGGCTGCCTTTTCTTCTGTTTTGGGTCTGGAACATTCGTGATGCGCGCACCCTGGCGAAGGGAAAAAGGTCAAATCTGTTACCTGCAATTATTCTTGCCGGTCTGATTCTGTATGTCATCGCCTGGAATGTCACAGGCATCAAGCTAAACCGCCTCGTGGAGCGCTTCGGCGACGCCCGGACCGTGGCGACGAAGCTGTTTAACCCGGATATCGTTACGATTTCGATCAATGGGGAGGACAAAATCTGTGACTGGAGCTGCCTGTATAAATACGCAGGCGCCAGGCTGGCTGGTGAGCCCACGGAAGGCGTCATCCGTCTCAGCAACAATTTTCTCGATATTATCGGAAAAGTGAAGGAGCAGCCGGTTCCTGCCTGGAAGGTCCGGCTGGGTCTGGCCGAACCGAACACAAGAGCAGATACATTTGTCGCCGGTACGATGATCGAGACGATTGCCATGGGCCTGATGGCAACCATTTTCTCCACCATTCTGGCGGTACCGATCAGCTTTTTGGCCGCTCACAATATCATGGAGAAGGTGCCAGGCGGCACAGCCATCTATTACATCTCCCGGACCATTCTGAACGTGGTGCGCGCCATAGACACGATCATCTGGGGCCTGATCGTCATCGTCTGGGTGGGGCTGGGTAGTTTCGCAGGAGTGATTGCGTTAACCATCCACTCGGTTGCCGCCCTGGGGAAGTTATTCTCCGAGGAGATCGAGCACATCGACGCGGGACCGGTGGAGGCCGTTGAGGCAACCGGCGCCACCTTGCTTCAACAAATTCGATTTGCCGTCATTCCGCAGGTAATTCCGTCCTTCCTCTCCTATGCCCTCCTGCGCTGGGATATCAACATGCGCTCGGCAACGATCATCGGCTTTGTGGCCGGGGGTGGCATCGGTTTCTTCGTTGTGGAGACCACGCGCATGGGTGGCTATCAACAATACGCTGCCGCGCTGTGGATGGTCGTGATCGTGATCGTTCTGGTGGACTATATCAGCGCGAGATGGCGTGAAGCCATCTTGCGGGATCAGCCCCGAAACAAATCAAACCAACGACCGCTCCTCAGGCTTTTGCTTAATATATTTTATGTGGTTCTCGGGGTCGTCATCTTTGTGTACTTTTGGAATCTCACCGAGATCAGCATCAGAAGCTTGTTCAACCCTGGCAAGAATTTTGGCCAGATCATTCGTGATTTCGTAAACATCGATCTATCTCCCAAGGTGCTCCAGACCGTGCTTCAGCAGATGCTGGTGACCATTTTCCAGGCCATGCTGGCTACGACCATTGGAGCGATCCTTGCGTTACCCTTCAGTTTTCTGGCAGCCAAAAACCTGACAGGGCGCAGTCGCCTATCGGCCTGGATTTACTATTTCACCCGGGGAATGTTCAATATCCTCCGTTCGATTGAGGCTCTTCTCTACGTGGTGATCTTTGTCTTCTGGGTGGGGATCGGTCCGTTTGCAGGCATGCTGGCCCTGGCAGTGACATCCTTTGCTTTGATTGGCAAATTGTTTTCGGAAGCGATTGAGAACATTGAATCAGGACCCATTGAGGCCGTCACAGCCACAGGCTCCAATAAACTGCAGATGATTGTGTATGCCGTCCTTCCGCAGATTGTTCCACCCTTTGTTTCCTATCTGATCTACCAGTGGGATATCAATATTCGCATGGCTACCATCATCGGTTTTGCCGGTGGAGGGGGCATCGGCCTGACGCTCACCACGTTCTTTGGTTCCCTGCAATATCACAAGGCCGGGACCGTCGTGGCGGTCATTGTCATTGTGGTGGCCTTAATGGATTTTGCAAGCGCAAGGTTGCGACAGAATTTGATATGATGGCTGGAGCGATATGAAAAACTACGCAACAAAAAAGAGACTTGGGATACAAGTCTCTTTTTTGGGAGTCACCCGGGTATGGAGCTGCTGATCGAGCTGAATGTGTTACCGATCTTTGGACCCAGCAGCCGCATCACTGCAATAACAATGAGGGCTACAAGAGCCAGAATGATCGCATACTCAACAAGTCCCTGACCTTTTTCTTGGATAGCTGATAACATGAATTAATCCTTTCAAAAAAAACTATCTGAGTACCTCCTCAGCATGCCTGGGTATGTATTTAGTTGTTAATGTACATTCCGTTTCCCCCGGCTCGATAAATAATACCAAGAAGCCCTGCCTAAAAAGACAGGGCTTCGTTTCGCTCTTTCGAGCTTAGTTAGGCAAGGAGCTGGCGATGGTGCTGAACGTGTTGCCGATCTTGGGACCAAGCAAGCGCATAACAGCAATGACTACGATGGCGACGAGAGCGAGGATGATCGCGTACTCGACGAGGCCCTGGCCTTTTTCTTTGGGTGCAAACAACATGATATTATTTCCTTTCTGAAAAATGATTTTGCCTGAGGCCCACCCTCAAGGCTATATAAAGTATATACGGTTCCAAAAAAATTTCAAGCCTGAAAGCATGCCTTTTCAATTACAAGATTGTTAGTCTTATTGAATATTAAGCAAATTCTTACGAAATCGAAAGTTCTGTTTCCTGACAGAACTCCCCTGTTTCTTCCACGAACTAGTGCCGCAACTTCCTTAAGCTGTAGGGTCTCGAGCTTATTTTGAAGGTGCATTATCAATTTTAGCCCTCCAAATTAAGCTTGTTGCGGTACTAGTCGGGCAGGGAACTTGCGATGGTGCTGAAGGTGTTCCCGATTTTGGGACCCAGCAGCCGCATGACAGCGATAACGACAATGGCGACGAGGGCTAGAATAATCGCATACTCGACAAGACCCTGGCCCTTTTCCTTCGGTGCGAAAAGCATGGTACCTCTCCTTTCTATGATTTATTCACTCTGAGGATCGTCCTCAGTACTATTTTCGTGACGGACTTCCGTGAAATATGTTACAAGAATCGGCGAACAATTTCGCATAAAGGACTGGCTATCCATTAAAATCTGTCTATGAGAAGAAGTCTTTTCAGATTCTTTCGGCAATTGGTTCTTTTCCTGTCTGGACTGGGGCTGTTGGTGGTACTTCTGCCCAGGGTGGTTACCTCCGTCTATTCCGTGGATCGTGTTTATCCCAAGGACGATGTTCCCCTGGAGCGGGTGGCGATCGTCTTCGGGGCCGGGTTAAGACGGGACGGAACCCCAACCGCCATTCTCCGGGACCGCGTAAAAACGGCGGCAGACCTGTACTTTAGCGGA
>JBLNAU010000642.1:0-3095 GCA_050259515.1 Syntrophothermus sp. | reverse complement strand
CAAAAGAGTGCCAAATGCGAGGGCGAATGCATAAACCGGCATGAACAGATAATCAAGTCCCAGGCCAAAGGCCGCAAAAGCATGGGCTACATTCACAAGATCGGGATCGGGTTCTCCTGTTGCACTGAGCAGGGTACTCGATTGGTTCCATGACTCTGTAATTGTGCGCGCCATCAGAGGAGTCCCGGCCAGCTCGAACGAGACAATCCCATTCGGCGCGGCCCCGGTTCGTAAGGGTTGGTCCAAGGCTCTAAAAACGGCAAACAGGATCAGGGTCAGAAAAAGAAACGTGAAGAAAAAAGTCCTGCAAAGATGGGTGGGAAAGAAATGCAGTGGATGTTTCATTCTTTAAGCGCTGAAGTGCCCAGGTTGATGACCAGCAGGGACTTACAGCCTCTTCCGGTACACCCGATGCGTCTTATATTCCACGCCATTAAGGTTCTTCAGGTCTGCCCGCATCTGGGTGGCGCTCTCAGCGACCTGCGTCATCTCAACATGCTCGAATTGATTGAAGCTAAAGATCGTTTTTCCCATTTCATAATACAGCAACGCGTTCCCACCCTTGCCATGGAACTCCGGGAGGATGCCCATGCCGTTTCCCGAGACCGTCCTGGTGCGCTTCATATCCTGCAGCAGATCAATAATCCCGAACGGGAAAAGATGGCCCTTTGCCCGCTGGAGCGCATCTGAAACGTCTGGGAAGGCAAACAGGAATCCCACAATATCGTTTTCATGCATCACCAGCTTGATCAGACGTGGATCGGCAACCAGGAAGACATTATCCACCGCATATTTGACATCAGCTTCCGTAAACGGATAATACTCCCAATTGTTAACGAATGCCTTGTTATAGGTATAGCCGATCTGCGGTGCCCATTTGATCAATTCCCGTTTGCTCTTGAAGGTTTTCACCCACAGCGTGCCCCGCTCGAGCACCCGTTTGGCAATACGCTCCACCCTTTCCGGCATCTTGAAGGAAGTCGCAGGGAGGTAACAGGATACAAAATCGACCTCCTTCTCAAAACCATACGCTTCGATGAGTTTGGGATAGTAATCGAAGTTATAGTTCATCATGGTCATCATCTGGCGATGCTCAAAGCCCTGAACCAGGATCCCGTAGCCATCGAACGGGGAAAGCCCTTTCGGACCGATGAGGGTATCCAGCCCGCGCTCCCAGGCCCAATTGGCGGCTGCATCAAAGAGCAGGGTGGTTACTTCAGGATCGTTTATCGTCTCCAGGCCATAGAATTGGGCTTTTTTGGTCTTGTGATATTCGTTGAACAGCTTATTGTTTGCAGCGCAGATCCGTCCGACCACCTCCCCATCCCGGACCGCCACAAAGAAATCCGCTTCGGAATGGGTATAAAACGAGTGCTTCTTCCGGTTGAGAGGCAGATAGGCATCCATATAAAGAGGAGGTACCCATTGCGGGCAATTCTTGTATAAACGGTAAGGCAGGTCTACGAATTTTTTTACCTGGACTTTATTGTTGGTATCGATCTTTTCTATCTTCAGCATTGGGGACTCCTGCGGTGGTTTGACTTCCTGGCATTATATAACACATAGGAACGTGTTTAGACGTGACAAATTCACTAACAAAGCGGGATATCTCTCGTTAAGAATGATGAACAATACGGGACGGCTTCCATGAATAGATATGAGAAGGAGTTGGTATGAAGGATTTTGAAGGAAAAGTTGCCCTGGTCACCGGGGCGGCTTCAGGGATTGGGGAGAGCATAGCGCTACTCTACGCGAAAAATGGGGCGAGAGTCGTTGTATCAGATATAGACGACCCTGGTGGTCAGGAGACAGTAGACAAGATCAAGAAGGCTGACGGAGAAGCGTTTTATGTGCATGCAGATGTCTCAAAACCCGAGGACTGCATGAAACTGGTTGGTGAGTCGCTCGCCAGATACGACCGACTGGATTTCGCCTGCAATAATGCCGGGATTGGCGGCGAACAAAACCCGGTCGCCCAGCTCTCTACCGAGGGGTGGAACCGGACGATCGCGATCAATCTCTCCGGCGTATTTTATTGTATGCGATATGAGATTCAGGCCATGCTCAAAAATGGCGGAGGCTCGATCGTCAATATGGCATCCATTCTAGGCCAGGTCGGTTTCGCCGGAGCAGCCGCTTATGTGAGCGCCAAACATGGCGTGGTGGGGCTAACCCAAACCGCAGCCCTGGAATATAGCAAGCTGGGTATCCGAATCAATGCGGTAGGACCGGCTTTTATCCGCACGCCCATGATCGAGGGCGTTACCGCCGACCCGGGTGCTACCCAATTGTTGACAGCCGCCCACCCCATTGGACGGCTGGGTCAGCCGGATGAGGTGGCTGAACTGGTGATCTGGCTCAGCTCAGACAAGGCTTCCTTCGTTACGGGCACTTATTACCCCGCCGATGGCGGCTATCTGGCCCAGTAGGGACAATTTTTGATCACCAAGAGAGTGCCCCTGCGATAGGTTTTATCCAGGGGCAGCTTGTTTAATCAGTTCATCAGAGGGGAGAAGCCATCATTTGTTCATGCTATACTTGTGCCGCAGCCATAGGGAAGTGTAGTCTTCCATTCACACTTTCATTGCCAGGGAGAAAACTTACCTACATTTTTCAGTGGTTGTGATACTTGGGAAAATCGTGTGGAGGACCTCACATGTCTTTTCAGGAACAGCATCAGGAATTGCTTCGCAAGTATGCAGAAGCGATCGTCAAAGTTGGTTTAAATCTCCGGGCAGGACAGCGCCTGGTGATTACAAATGCCCTGGCGCGCGGCGTCCCGCCCGCCGCCCGGCCCCTGGTCCACGAGGTGGCAAGAGCCGCGTATGCGGCAGGTGCCCGTTATGTGGAAGCACTCTGGGGGGACGAGGAAATGCTCCGGATCCGCCTGCAGGACGCGCCCGCGGACTCATTCGATGAATACCCCATCTGGCAAGCCAACGGAATTATGGATTTCATAAAAAGAGGCGATGCCCTGCTTTCGATCTATGCCAACGATCCGGATGTATACAGCGGCATGGACCAGGAAAGAATAGGCACCCTGCAAAAGTCCCACCTGCATAACTACCAAGATATCAGTGTCAAGGTCAGCAGCA